>DAORKB010000264.1:0-4214 GCA_035439365.1 Bacteroidia bacterium | reverse complement strand
TCAATAATTTGCTGGTTTTCAAAGAAGTATTTAAAAATAGTTGCTAATTTTGCTTCTGTTTGAAAAAAATGTAGTATTTATTTAGTATAGAATGATCGTGAAAAGATTTACATCCCAATTTATCCGATTTGATTACAAAGCAACTTTCACGAAAGTTTCTGGAGTAATATTATTCTTGCTGTTGGTTTTATCTCAAACAACAACAGCTCAGTTACAAACAAATGCAAATGTAACGCTTCAGGATCTGGTAAATAATATCATCGGACCTGGTTACAACACTTCAAATATTAAATTGAATTGCGCCAATGGGGCCTTCGCAACCTTTACTTCTGGTGGTACCCTTGGCATCAACAATGGTATTTTACTTACAACAGGACTGGCGTCGAATGCCAAACCACCGAACGATAATGTTCGTGAGTCGTATAATAATGGAACCCCTGGTGATAGCGAATTGGATGTGCTTATTAAAGCTGAGACCTATGATGGTTGTGCATTGGAATTTGATTTGGTGCCATCTTGTGATACCTTAAAAATTAAATATGTTTTCGGTACGGAAGAGTTTCCTGATTACGTGGATAAAGATTTTAATGATGTATTCTGCTTTTTTGTAACCGGGCCAGGTATTGCTGGTACAAAGAATATTGCGACTATACCCGGAACGAATACAGAGGTATCCATTAATACGGTTAATCACAAAACCAATTCACAGTATTTTGTAGATAACAGAAACAACTCAAAAGGTACGGAATACAATGGATTTACAAAACCTTTATGGGCAGTGACTCCTGTTGTTGCATGCAGCACTTACCATTTAAAAATTGTAATTGCGGATGTGGTGGATGGAAGTTATGATTCAGGCGTTTTTATTGAAAGCCAATCCATCTCCTGTGCTCCTGTTATCTATAACAACCTTGCAACAAACGTAAATGGTGTAAGAGGTTGCCAAAATGGAAATTTTACTTTTTGCAGAACCGGTGATAGAACCAACGCTTATGTTGTAGACTATACAATTGGTGGAACAGCGGTACCAGGGCAGGACTATCAGCCATTAACCGGACAGGTTACAATACCGGCCGGGCAAGAATGTGCGTCAGTAGAAGTGGTGCCAATACCCAGCGGAAGCCCGAAACCACTAAAAACAATCAATATTACTTATAAATACGGCTTTTGTCCCTTGCCAAATACTATCGTCATTACATTATCCGACCCTATTCCACTGGATGCCGGCCCTGATAAAGTAATTTGTTCGGGAGATAGTATTGATATTGGTCCAAGAGGAACAGGTGCAGGTACCACGTATTCCTGGTCTCCGAAAACCGGATTAAATAACCCCAATATTGCCAGACCAACAATTTCATTAACCAATAATACGAATGCGAATATTACCTATTATTACGTATTGACTGCAACGGTTAATTCGACACAATGTATTGTAACAGATACTGTAGCCGTTGTCGTAAGACCGCATCCATTTGCAAATTTTTATGATAATAGCGTAGCAACTTCTGCTACACATTGTTTAAATTCTGTCACTTCATTCAGGGATACATCTACCGCAATAGCTGGTACCACAATCATTGATTGGTATTGGGAGTTTGGTAATAATTTGTTTGATACGGTTCAGCATACATCTACAACATATACACAAGCAGGTACCTATAATGTTAAATTGGTAGTTACAGATAACAACGGTTGTGTAGATGATACCATTATGCCAGTAGTAATTTTCCCGCTTCCTGAGGTTGATTTCCTGGCAGTAAGTGCTTGTATCGGAGATTCAGTAGCATTTAAGAATACAACAAAAGTAAGTGGAGGTGGCTTAATTGTAAATAGTATATGGAGTTTTGGTGATGGTACACAACCAGTAACCATTAACACTGATCCAAAACATTTATATGTTCCGGATCCAACTAAAAAAACATATGACGTGACACTGATCAGTACAACCGATCATGGATGTATCGGAATTATTCAGAAAACAATTGAAATATATCCGAAGCCGAAGGTTGATTTTAAAGTTCATGACGTGTGTATATTTACAGAACTTGCATTCTACAATTACTCAGATGGAAATAAGAGTTTCTGGAATTTTGGGGATGGAACAACTTCTCCACTTAGAAATCCTAAACATACGTATTCAACCAGTGGCCAAAAGACGGTGAAATTAACAACAACCAATAATTTTGGTTGTGTAGATTCTTTGACCAAAACATTAACTGTTTTTCCGCAACCGAAATTTGATTTCTATGCGACAGATACAGCAGGTTGTCCGATTTTTATAACACAATTTTTTGCAGTTAAAGATACCACACCTAATGCAGATAGTATTATTCAGTGGAAGTGGGTGTTCAACCCGGCGAATATAAAGTACGGCCCTCAGGTAGAAAGTGCTCCATACCGTGATGCAGGAAGGTTTTCGCCAACACTTGTTGCGACCAACATTAATGGATGTGTGGATACCATGACAAAAGAATATTACATACATGTGTATCCGGAACCAATACCATCGTTTGTATTATCACCAAATGAATTATCGATTTATGAAATGAAAACACAAATCATTGATAACTCTTCTTCGGATGTATCCGTATGGAACTGGGATTTGGGAGATGGTACGAAAGAAAAGAATAAAACAAGATTCTATCACGATTACAGTGGAGGGAATGAATCTTTTTACACCATTACACTTGATGTAGAGAACAAATTTGGTTGTACCGGAAGTACCTCGCGTGTGCTTCGTGTCAGAACAGAACGTGCTGTATATATTCCAAATGCATTTACACCAAACGGAGATGGAAAGAACGATAAGTTTATGCCTTACGCTTCGGGAGATTATGCAAATGCGAATTTTACAATGCGAATCTTCGATCGTTGGGGAAACAAATTACTTTTCACCGGTGATATAAATGAAGGCTGGAACGGATATTTTAAAGGAGAGTTATGTGAAAGAGATGTGTATGTTTATCAGGTTGTGTTCACAAATAAAGAGGATGACAGCGTGATGGCAAGATTTAAAGGAATTGTAACATTAGTACAATAATCGCATGAAAACGTTAATCAAATTTAATCTAATATGCTTATTTAGCATTCTTATTCTGGCTTCCCCATTGGAACTAAGTGCCCAATTGCCGAATAAACCAACATCTTGTGAAAACTCAGATTTTTCTGAAGGAACTTTCAGAAACTGGGTTGGATATACATCCTGTTATCCATTTGATACCCCAGGAACAAATTTACCAAATCCAAATAACGGGATTACTCCGCCTACTGCTTATTATTATAAAGAAGGAATTGTTCCAGGACGTCACACCATCATCACCAATTCAACCCCAGATCCTTATACATGTGGAACTGTGATGACACTTCCTCCCAATGAAAAAGCATGTGTTCGCCTTGGGAATGGAGGGAGAGGAACATGGGGAGACGGAGTAGGTTGGCAACGTGACTTTTTAAATTATAAATTTCGAATTTCGACTGCCAATGCATTGTTAATTTATAAATATGCAGTTGTATTACAGGACCCTCCGAAAGACGCAAATGGATCAAACAACCATACAAAAGATCTTCGTCCGCGTTTTATCGTTTCCATTAGAGATCAGGCTGGAGATTTAATAGACCCTGTATGTGGTACAAAAGAAGATTTTGCAGATTCAACAGTACCCGGTTATAGACAATGTGCTATGACGGAAGCTGAGAAATTGGGCGGAGATCCCAGAAGCCCTGGTGATGTGGTATATCGTGCATGGACAACTGTAGGGGTGGACTTAAGAGCCTTTATCGGACAAGATGTTACAATTGAATTCGAGACCTGGGATTGTGGTCTTGGAGGACACTTTGGATATGCGTATTTGATGGCAAAATGTGATTCACTTGGAATTATTCCTTCAGCATGTTCAGGTAATGGTGCTGTAAGATTAACAGCACCTGAGGGGTTTGCCTATAAATGGTCAACCGGACAAACAACAAGGGTTATTGATATTATGAATGCGAAACCAGGTGATGAAGTTAGTGTAGTACTGACGACAGTAAGTGGTTGTAAAACAACTTTGAAAACAAAAATATACCCGATGTTTACAAAGGCTGCATTTACACAGTCTGCCGACAGTGTTTGTTTGAATACACCTATAGATTTTAGTGATAAATCAACCAGTATCTATACAAATGATAATTCCAGTGTTCCGATTGTTGATTGGCTTTGGAATTTTGGAGATGGT
>DAORKB010000263.1:0-4224 GCA_035439365.1 Bacteroidia bacterium | reverse complement strand
ACTTTGCACAGATAAAAGGAAATGGCAGCATCGACCTGGAAATTGCACACATTGGTCTTTCTGCACTCAATGTAGATAAGAACGGGTTGGATGAAATGGATATTCGTATTTTATCGGCATTGATCGAAAAATTCAAAGGCGGTCCGGTTGGATTAACAACCATTTCAACCGCTGTTGGTGAAGAAGCCGGAACAATAGAAGAAGTATATGAACCATTCCTTATCCAAGAAGGTTATCTGGTGCGTACACCAAGAGGTCGTGAAGCCACAGAGCAAGCATACAAACATTTGGGAAAGATACCGCGGGGACAAAGAGGAAGTTTGTTTGATTTTTGATTCTATAAGTCTTTATTTTTCTTTATCAAGGCTTAATCTTTGTTTACGTAAAATACTTGATTATTTCTTCCTACAAGTCTTTACAAATTCCAATGTTAATAGAGAGAAAGGATTTTATTCGAATTAAAAAACCCTCAAAGGTTTTCAGGCCTTTGAGGGTTTTCATCTTTACAAAAAACGATTAGTTTGGAAAAAAAAGGAATTGTTCGTAGCGGGCGCTAAGGTAAAAAAGAGAAACGATTCTGATTGTAGAATGCGATTAACGAAATATTAAATTTATCCTTAGAAGGTGATTGTCAGAAAAATAAAAAACTTAAAAAATGGAAACAGCGAAGTTTACATTAGTCATCATTTTAAGACATGAGATCTTATTTATCATCACCCTTTCACAATCATTTACGATCGTACCACTTCCCAAAGTTAACATTGAAAAAACACCAGCAAAAGCCAATGAAGCCCTGACCTTTTGTAACAATAAAGATTTCAATACCCACTGTATTTTAATTGATATGAGTTTACACTCCGGTGTAAAGCGTTTTTTTATATGGGATTTCCAGAAGGATACAATTGTTGAGCGCTTTTTAGTGGGCATGGTTCGCAAAATACAAACCTCCGAAAAGCCTGTTTTAATGTGGATCTACAAGTAATGAGTTCCTAAACCACCCTTTGTCCAAAACGAAAGGATTTATAAACACTTGTTAATTAAGCGATAAGCCGTATTTTTGTATAAATTAAGAATTCAACTTCCAGTACTTGAAGATAAAAGATAATAAATGGAAAATAAAGGTTGTACGCATTGCGGAACACAAAATCCTGGTAGTTCAAAATATTGTTCACGTTGCGGCTATGAATTACCAAAAGTAATAGTAGAAGAAGCAAAACCGGAAGTGCCAAAACGGCCCTCAACGAAATTTGATACAAAAAAAATAGTAACCATCATTACCGGTATTGTAACGTTTACTATTTTTTATTTTATCGGACAATCTTTTTTTACAAAATCTCCTGTGTCTCGTGATGAACAATTAAAAGCGATGTGTCAGGAAATCAATAAAGGATGTCCTTATACGTTGGATGGAAATATGAGGCTTGATAATGTAGAGGCATTAACAGGGAATAGTGTCCAATATAATTATACATTGGTAAACGATAAAAAAGCACAAATTAATGTTGACGTGTTAAAAAGTCAATTGGAACCTCATATAATTAAGGCAATCAAAACAAATCCTGATATGAAATATATTCGGGAAAACGAGACCACCCTCATTTATAATTACAGCGATAAAAACAAAGAACCTGTTTTAAAAATTGTTGTTGTTTCTGAGCTTTATAAATAATTTTTTCAATGAACGCCTCCAAACATACCCAACTCATAAAAGCAGAAGCCAAGCGCTTGGGCTTTGAGTATTGTGGTATTTCCAAAGCAGATTTTTTAGAAGAAGAAGCACCGCGATTAGAAAACTGGTTGAATAAAAACATGCATGGTCAGATGAGCTACATGGAAAATCATTTTGACAAACGGTTGGATCCGCGCTTATTGGTTCCGGGTGCAAAGTCGGTAATATCCTTACTGCTCAATTACTATACTTCCGAAAAACAAGAAGACCCCGAAGCACCTCGAATTAGTAAATATGCATACGGCGCAGATTATCATTTTGTAATCAAAGAAAAATTGAACCTGTTATTGGAATTTATTCGTGAGCAAATCGGCGAAGTGGATGGTCGTGTGTTTGTAGATTCTGCACCAGTTTTGGATAAAGCCTGGGCAAAGAGCAGTGGTTTGGGATGGATTGGGAAGAACAGCAATTTGATCACCAAGAATAATGGCTCCTTCTTTTTTATTGCAGAATTAATTGTAGATCTTGAATTAGAGTACGATGGGCCGATAAAAGATTATTGCGGTTCCTGTACACGTTGTATGGATGCTTGTCCGACAGATGCAATTATTTCACCTTACGTGGTGGATGGCAGCAAATGCATTTCTTATTTTACTATTGAATTAAAAGAAAATATTCCTGCCGATGTAAATGGCAAATTAGGGAACTGGGCATTTGGTTGTGACGTGTGTCAGGATGTATGTCCCTGGAACAGGTTTGCGAAGGCTCATTCCGAAAAGCATTTTAAGCCTGCGGAAGAATTGCTGGGTATGACCAAATCTGATTGGTATGAATTAACAGAAGAAACCTTTAAAAAAGTATTTAAAGGTTCTGCTGTTAAACGCACAAAATTTTCTGGATTAAAACGGAACTTGGAATTTATTAAGATTTCGTAACGTTCTTAAATACTTCCATAATCTCTGCTTTATATTGGTGACCGAAGGTTGCCAGGCACCATACTTTCAATAATGTTTTTTCTGCTGGTTTAAGCCATTTTACGGCTTTCATTAGTTCTTTTCTGAAAAGTAATCTGTCGAAGCTTACTTTTTCCAATATATTCTTACTTAACTCAAACATGGACTCAGTAGGGTTTCTTTACAGTTATGGGGGATGTTTCAGTAAAATTACCTTTACAAATCAGTTTTTAAAAGATTTTTCTGTTAAAAAAACCAAAAGTTATTAACAATTTTCTTCACCCCATCGGTAGGAATCCTTCTCTATACCCGAAAGATCCAGTACCCGATCGATAACGGTTGCAGCAAGATCTTCCAATGATTTAGGTAAACTATAAAAAGAAGGGCTTGCCGGACAAATGATACCGCCGGCTTCGGTAACGGTTTTCATGTTATTGATGTGAATAAGACTAAGCGGCGTATCTCTGGTTACAAGGATTAACCGTCTTCGCTCTTTTAAGATAACATCCGCGGCACGTGTTACCAGGTCATTGGAGATTCCGCTGGCAATACGGGCCAGTGTTCCCATAGAACAAGGGCAAATGATCATGGTATTGTATTTTGCCGAACCAGAAGCAAAAGGGGCAAAAAAATCAGTTTTACTATATATTTTAAAAGGGAATTTTTCATAACCAGAATCACCCAGTTCAAATTTCCAAACATCCTTTGCATTGTCAGACATAACGAGTCCAACTGTTTCGATCTGATCCGTTACCAGTTGGAGTTTTTCCAATAATACCTTTGCATACAGGGCACCACTCGCGCCCGTAATGGCAACAATAATTTTATGCTTATTCTTTTTTTGCATGAGCAAATGTATAACTGAGTGTAAAATGCAGTGCTGTATTTTGTTGACCGGGATTATAAAACACCTTTGCTCCGGATTCATGATCCCTGATGGAATTCAATGTATTTGAAAAACGAAAATTAATACCAACGTTATGTGGTAAAGCATAATTTACACCAGCATTGATACTGATTTCGGATTTATTAAATGGTCGAAGACCTGTAACATTTCCAAACACATTTTCTTCTTTGTAATTGATCAGATAGGCATATCCTGGGCCGGCTTCAAACGTAAATTTTTTATAATGATATTGCATGAGCACAGGAACTTCCATGTAGTTCAATTGCAAGCGGTAATAATCAGGGTCACCCAAATCAGGACGGGCCCTGTATTTACTACCTTTTTGAATAAAGATCATTTCAAATTGCAGGGTCCATTTTTTTGAAAATTTCATGGCACATTGCAGTCCTCCGATTCCACCTGCTTTATCATAGCCGGCAAGATTATCCCCCGAAACCTGGCTACTGCTTACACCAATTTTACCACCTACAAAAAAGCGTTGTTCCTGCGCGTTGATGCGAAAAAACAGAAACATGCATGCAAGAAATAAAAGAGACTTTTTCATTGCGACAAAAGTAATGAAATAAAAAAATGAAAGTGGAGATAATTTTAACCACATAGGCACATAGATACATAGCCTACAACCTATGTATCTATGTGCCTATGTGGTTAAAATTTTTTATTTCAGAAGCTCCTGCGCTAGCTTTGCTAACCCA
>DAORKB010000262.1:2320-4286 GCA_035439365.1 Bacteroidia bacterium | reverse complement strand
ATGAGGCTAAAGAACGTCAGACGATTAATAAAATTCAAACCTGCACACCGAACTTTCAACGCCAGTAAAAGAGTTATTCTTCCTGGCTTTGAAGGGCTATCTTTATACCTTGTTTCAAAATTTTTTTTTCAGGGGATACGAAACGGGGCGTTAAATATGAGGGCCACATCCCTTGCATTTAGCTTCTTTTTGGCACTTTTCCCGTCCGTTATTTTCTTATTTACACTTATCCCTTACATTCCAATTGCAAATTTTCAGGATGAATTATTTAATTTAATGAAATCCTTATTGCCTCAATCCGCTTTTGAAGCAACAGAAGAAACCATCATTGATATTATTAAAAATCCACGTGGTGGCTTGTTGTCATTTGGTTTTATTTCTGCTTTGTATTTTTCAACCAATGGTTTTAATGCCATGATCAATGCATTTAATGAAACCTATCATCAAATTGAAACACGATCACCTTTAATGCAACGACTTGTTGCATTCCTAATTGTTATTGTAACCACCCTGCTTTTACTTACTGCCATTGCACTCATCATCGGAACTGAGTTTGCATTTCAACGTTGGATAAAAAGAGACAATGTGGAATATTACCTGATCTATTATGGACAGTGGTTTATTCTCGTAGCCTTGTGCTATTCCTTTATTTCCTTTAATTATTTTATGGGACCTAAAAGTAATAAAGGATGGCGCTTTTTTTCAGCAGGGTCCGTATTTGCAACTATTCTTACTATTATTACCTCTGTCCTTTTTGCCTATTATGTAAATAATTTCGGAAATTACAATAAGCTTTACGGTTCTATTGGAACACTGATCGTAATCATGTTGTGGTTGTATATCAACTCACTTATACTTTTACTTGGGTTTGATTTGAATGTGAGTATAAATCGAGCGAAACGCGAAAAGGCTTACATTACGATACAGTCAAAAAAGATCAAACTTAAATGACATCGCGCTCGTCATTATTCGTATCTCTTTTTTTTCGCTCTTGTTTCTTGCGCATGCGAATGTTTAATGATTCGACAAACAAGGAGAAAGCGATTGAAATATAAATAAATTCCTTATCCACATGCTTGTGGAAAGCCTCAAGGATAAGAACTACGGCGATCATCAATAAAAAAGAAAGTGCCAGAATTTTTATGGTTGGATTATCGTTTATAAAATTGCTCACCTTACCCGAGAAGATAATCATGATACACATCGCCACAACAACAGCAAGTATCATGACAATAAGGTTTGTCACCAGCCCCACAGCGGTTAAAATAGAATCAAAAGAAAAAACGATATCAATTAAAACGATTTGAAATACAATAGAATTGAAACTAATCCTTTTCACTTTCATCTCATCCTCTTCATAACCTTGTACTTTGTTGTGAATTTCAGTTGTTGTTTTATATAATAAAAACACACCACCTGCGAATAAGATAATGTCCCTGCCTGTTACGCCAAAATCCATAATGGTAAACAAAGGATCTTTTAATCCGACTATAAAAGAAATCGAGAATAATAGAACCACACGCATGATTAATGCAAGCATCAAACCGATGGTACGCGCTCTTCCTTGTTGACTTTTAGGCAGTTTGCCTGCTGTTATCGAGATAAAAATGATATTATCTATGCCCAATACAATTTCCAGGACGGATAAGGTCAATAAACTAATAAGAGAAGCAATGGAAAATAAATCGTGAAAATCTTGCGCTAAATGCATACAAATGGAAGTTTTCGCAAAAATACGCAGAATTTTGAAACACCCACGAAAATTTTATTCATTGATTTTCAATAACTTATAAATTATTTTAGTACTATGCGATACAAGGTACCATCTAAAAGATATATCTTTGCAATGTAAAAAGGATCCTAAAATTTTAACAGCAATTTAAACCGATATAATCATGAATATAGAAAACACGAAAGCGCAGATGAAAAAAGGTGTTCTCGAGTTTTGCATTTTATCCGTGCTTTC
>DAORKB010000262.1:0-2220 GCA_035439365.1 Bacteroidia bacterium | reverse complement strand
TACAACAAACAAAATTTAACATTCTTAAACCTACATAAAATGAACCGGACGATAACAATGAATTTAAGCGGCATTATTTTTCACATCGAAGATGATGCATATGAAAAGCTTAATAAATATTTGTCTACCATTAAAGGATACTTTAATGCGACTGAGGGACGTGACGAGATTATGGGTGATATCGAATCGCGTATTGCAGAAATGCTACAGGCGAAAGTGAGTCAGACAAAACAAGCTGTATTACTTGCCGATGTTGAAAGCATCATTGCGGTAATGGGCAAACCAGAAGATTTCGCCTCTGAAAATGAACAAAAAGAATCTTCCGACGGAAAACAGGAAACGGATGAACATCGCAGCTATAGAAAGCGCTTGTTCCGTGATCCGGACGATAAAATTATTGGTGGTGTATCTGCTGGTATATCTCACTACTTTGGACTGGACCCAATCTGGATCCGTATTGCATTTGCAGTTGGTACCTTCGTTTTTGGATTAAGTCCCATCCTTTACTTTATCTTATGGTTAATCATGCCATTGGCCCGTACAACTGCCGAAAAACTGCAGATGCGGGGCGAAAAGGTGGATATCAATAACATCGAAAAAGCAGTAAGTGAAGAATTGAATGATTTAAAAAAACGTGCCACGCGTTTTGGAAATGAAGTAAACTCTCCCGGTAACAGACAGCGCTTTCGCGATGCAGCAGGCACTGCCAGCGATTTACTAAGATCTGCATTTGTTCTTGTTGGAAAAATATTTACCGGTTTTGTTTTAGTTGTTGGTATCATTTTACTGATTGGGCTACTTGCTTTGATCTTCGGAAAAGGAAGTTATACAATTTTGGATGATCATTCATCTGTAAAATTTTCATTGTATGAAATTGGCCATGCTGTTTTACCTGCTGATATTTCATCCGAACTCGTTGTTACAACACTGATTTTATTTTTTGGTGTGCCACTGATGTTCATCATTTATAATTGCACCAAATTCCTTTTCAATATCAAACAACGAAACAGAGGTCTTAATATAACTGCAGGTGTATTGTGGTTGATCGGAATTGCACTTGTTGTGTATATTGGTGTAACAGTCGGAACCGATTTTTCTGCTGAGAGCTCCATCAAGAAAAATGCAAGCATTACTACCCCTGCCAACAAGAAGTTATTTTTGGATGTAACTACATTGGACAGCGATTTACACGAAAAGTTTGTTCACTATGGCCGACATGGAAGAAGGGTATACCATGATGACTGGACCATTTTTTCGAAAGAAGATAATCACTATCGCTTAGGATATGCCCGATTGGACGTTGTTCAAAGTGAAACAGACACTTTTCAGCTTATTGTAATTAAATCCGCGCATGGTCCAAACAGAGACGATGCTAATATCCTGGCCAGAAACATTTCATATGATTTTAAACAGAGAGATTCTTTACTTATCTTAAATAATTATTTTGACATTCCGGATAATGACAAATTTCGCGCGCAAGATGTAAAAATTATTTTGAAAGTTCCTGTAAATGGTGTCATCCATTTAAGTAACAGAATGAGCAAAATTATTTATGATATCGATAATGTAACCAATACACTGGATGCGGATATGGTAAACAGAAGCTGGAAGATGACACATGAAGGGTTGGAATGTTTAGATTGTACCGGCGACGAAGCAACGATTGATATTCATGGCGAAGAAGATTGGGACGATGAGGACAAAGAAACCATCATCCGAAATGAACACGGTGAAACAATAGAAACCATACACAATGGAAAGAAAACCATTATACGCCGCGACGAACATGGTGAAACAATTGAAACTAGACCAGTTGATGAAAAACATGTGATTATTCGCAAAAATAGTCGTGACAGAGATGATGTGAAGATAGAATATGATAGCAAAGGAGATAAAGGAGATAAAGGCAGTAAAGGAGATAAGGGTGAAAAGATTATTATAAAAAAAGAAATTACAACAGATGAAAATGATAAACAATTGAATTCGCAACTGTCAATTCCCTTTCACCTGATACCATATAGTGCGGGAAGCAAAACATTTAGTTAAGAAAAAGCGTTTGTGATTAAAGGCTTGAAAACCGGTTGAGATTCTGAATATTTCAGGGCTTCAATCGGTTTTAAATTTAAGTATCGGTGCCCCCTATATTACCCATAATCAACTGTATGTTAGTACAAAACCCTTCCTTTATTTTATACTCATTTCCCCTCAATAAAACAAGCC
>DAORKB010000261.1:0-4342 GCA_035439365.1 Bacteroidia bacterium | reverse complement strand
TTCCTTTTTTATCGATTAACAATGGTCCTGCTATCACCTACAGAAGTATGCCAGGCTGGATCTTCAGCAGAGCCTGCAAAGCATTGGGTGTAAAAGTAACCCGCAAAAAATTTTCGAACGAAGAAGAAGCAACAGCTTTTCTCAATAAAAAAATAAAAGAAGGAGTTCCTGTTGGATGTCAGGTTGGTGTTTTTAACCTCCCCTATTTTCCGCCTGAGTACCGTTTCCATTTTAATGCGCACAACCTTATTGTTTATGGAAAAGAGCAAAACAAATACCTGATCAGCGATCCGGTGATGGAGACTGTAACCACACTTTCTGAAGAAGATTTATTACGTGTTCGTTTCGCAAAAGGACCACTTGCTCCTAAAGGACACATTTATTTTCCTGAAAATGTTCAACCTGTACCCGAAGAGGTTATAAAAAAAGGAATTATAAAGGGAATCAAGCGCACTACTTACCACATGCTTCACATACCCGGAAGAATAGGTGGTGTAAAAGGAATAAAATATACAGCCAGGCAAATTCGAAAATGGCCACAAAAATTGGGAGCACGTAAAGCCGGATTATACCTGGGGCAAATTGTTAGAATGCAGGAAGAGATCGGAACAGGCGGTGGAGGATTTCGGTTCCTGTTTGCTGCCTTCCTGGAACAGGCGAGTGTTATTTTAAAAAATGATCAGTTGCTTGAAATATCAGAAGAATTTACAAAAGCAGGAGATTTGTGGAGAGCAAGCGCTGTGAATATGGGACGAATATACAAGGGACGATTAAAGGAACAAAAAGATTATGATGCTTGCGCTGACATGCTGGATCAGATTTCAGATATTGAAAAGAATGCATTTTTGAGATTGGAGAAAATGAAATTTTAAAAAACCTTTAAAATGCTGATGAAGTGTTTAAGGTGTCCGATTTCGAGGGGAGTCGAGGACAGCACGTAAGCTTGAGCATTTAAAACCATCTCACAGTTCATAACTCCGCTCCAACGGACACGGCACACACATTACCTTTAATTTGATCTAATCCATATTTTTTTTCTTATTTTTAAAACAATATTATATAACCACTAACACCAAACAGATGAAAAAAATTATTTTGGCGATTGTAGCACTTGTTTATTGCTCAGCAATACAGGCTCAGAATTATAAAAAGGTATTTTATAAAACCCAAACAGTTGATGCAAAAGATTTACTGATTACTGTTGATGACGCCGTGGCTACCGACGCTGGCGTTAAATTTAAATTAAGAATCAAAAACCAAACAAACGATTATATCATTTACAAACCATCTGAAAGTGTTTTTAAAATTGATGGTAAATCAATTAACCCAAATGAAAAATGGTTAATTATTGATCCGAAAGAAAGCGATTACAGAGTTGTTGACCTGAAAGGTGGAGGCTATAAAAAAGCTGAGAATTTTGATTTTGTGATGGAAGGGGTGTATAAAATTGATGCAAATGCAAAAGGTGTTGCTGCACCCGATTTCAAATTACCAGCCGCACAAAATGATTTTACTGCGGGTCCGTTTACAATAACGCTTGAAAAAGTAAAAAAAGAAACACCGCGTACCGATGCAAAATTCAATGTAAAATATACGGGCGACAAAGTAGCTATTTTTGCTCCCAATAAGGTAGCCATGAAAATGCCAGATGGCAAAGAGTATGCGAATTATCATTCTGATAAAAAATCGCAACTGTTAAATGACGGAGAAAAAAGTTTTACAGTAGCCTGGAAAGATATTCCTAAAACGTCGGGGGATATGCAATTTGCTGAAATGATCATCCTGTGGAGAGATGCATTTAAAGAAGCTACTCCTGTAAAAATGGCCGCAACCACAATTACCCTTGAATTTGACAAAGATATGTCAGAAACAAAAGGTAAATAATGCACTATTTTATTTAAGAAATGCTTGCTGTTAGAACAACAGCAAGCATTTTCTTTTATATTTACATTCGCTTCAAAAATTTTTATTTTTGTTTTCCATGAAAAAAATACTTGTTATTTATTATACTCAAACCGGTCAATTAAGCAATGCATTGCGTGCTACATTGGCTCCATTTGAGAACCAACCGGATGTTCAAATTCAATATGAACAAATCAAACCGGTAAAAAGTTACCCATACCCATGGCGCTATACCGAATTTTTTGATGTGTTTCCGGAAACCGTTCATGGCGTACCCTGCGAATTGCAACCACTTTCCGTTGATCCCAATGAACAATTTGATTTGATTGTTGTTGCATATCAACCCTGGTACTTATCCATTTGCATTCCGATCAACTCTTTTTTAGAAAGTCCCGAAGCAAAAAAGTTATTACTAGGGAAACCTGTTGTTACAATACTTTCTTGCCGTAACATGTGGTTGGGTAGCCAGGAAAAAATGAAACTGCAATTGCAAAAACTACAGGCCAATTTAGTTGGTAATATTGCTTATGTTGACGCATCTGCGAACCTGATCAGTTTAATCACTGTGCTTGCCTATGTGTTAGGGGGGGTAAAAGATAAATTTTTAAACATATTTCCGAAATATGGAGTTTCCAAGGAATTTCTGGAAACAAACGGACCCCGATTTGGCAATGCTATAAAACAACATCTCTTTGCAAACAATTATTCCACACTTCAACAAGAGCTTGTTCAATTGGGTGCTGTTCGTGTCAAATCCAATTTGATGTTGCTCGAAGGGCGGGGGCGTGTGTTGTTTCCGCTTTATGCTAATTATATTTCTAAAAAAGGAACTGCTGGAAGTAACGATAGAAAAGGACGCGTTCGCGTATTTGGGATTGTTTTACCCACAGCAATACTCATCCTTTCTCCGATTATTACTATTATTTCGAGGTTGGCCCCTCTTCTATTCCCTTCTAAAATAAGGAAGGAGATTGATTATTATTCACAAAATTCGTTGAGATAATGTCACTCACACCTCAATCCCCAATATTCATTATAAAATATTAGGATTTGGTAGTAAAAAAATTAATTAAATGATTAAATTTGTCACTTACGAAAATTAGACGCTAATGAAAAACTTAGCGAAAAAAAAGGATTCGACTATTTATGGATAGAACTGTTTACATTAATCGCATTACCAAATATTTACCTGGTGATCCGGTTAATAACGATGAAATGGAAGAATATCTGGGAATGGTGGATGGAAAAAAATCCAGAGCAAAATCAATTGTTTTAAGAAACAATCGCATCACCAAACGCTTTTATTCACGAGATAAAGAAGGTAATAGCACACATACAAATGCGGAGTTAACAGTAGAAGCAATCAAAGCACTTTGCAATGATACATTTCAACTCAATGATATTGAGCTACTCACTTGTGGTACCACTTCCCCTGATCAACTATTGCCGGCACACGGAGTAATGGTACATGGATTGTTAAAATCACGCCCCATCGAAGCAATTTCTTTTTCAGGCTCTTGCTGCTCCGGAATGAATGCATTGAAATATGCATATATGTCTGTATTAACCGGAAACTCAAACAATGCAGTTTCAACCGGATCTGAAAAATTGTCGACCTGGATGTCGGCACAAAATTTTGAACAGGAAAGTTTTAAACTGAAAGAAATTGAAGATAATCCTATCATTGCTTTTGAAAAAGAGTTTTTAAGATGGATGTTGTCAGATGGAGCTGCCGCTGTATTGCTTAGTAACAAACCAAATACAGATGGATTGTCATTGAAAATAGAATGGATAGAAATCTGCTCTTTTGCGAATGAACTGGAAACCTGCATGTACATGGCAGCCGACAAAGATGAAAATGGCAATTTAAAAGGCTGGTCGGAATATAAACCAACCGAATGGCTCGATAAATCAATATTTGCCATGAAACAAGACACCCGTCTTCTGGAAAAAAATATTGCACGACTTGGAACAAAAAAATACGTGGAACTATTTAAAAAACATAATGTTGATCCCCAAAGCATCGACTGGTTTCTTCCACATATTTCATCCGAATTTTTCCGTTCCAAAGTAGATGAAGAAATGAAGTTATATGGTGTTGACTTGCCTCAAGAGAAATGGTTTGTTAACCTGGCACAAGTTGGAAACATCGGTGCCGCCTCTATTTTCATTTCTTTAGAAGAATTATTGAATTCAGGAAAATTAAAAAAAGGACAAAAGATTGCCTTAACAGTTCCTGAAAGTGCCCGTTTTTCCTATGCAAATGCAATTCTTACAGTAGTATAATGAAAACACTTCAACAACATCCCATTCTTCAGTATGATGCCGTATCAGCATTAATTCCACAAAAGCCACCCATTGAAATGGTGGACACCCTATGGGAAAATGATGATACCATCACCATTTCCGGATTCACGATTAAAGCCAGCAACATCTTTTG
>DAORKB010000260.1:1601-4368 GCA_035439365.1 Bacteroidia bacterium | reverse complement strand
TCAAACGCAAGTGTTATTTTATCAATTTTTTTAAATTTTGCTTTTTCCGGAATCAATAATATAGGCGTTTTTGTCTTTCGGATGACATCCGTTGCGATGCTCCCTATTATAAGTTCACTGAATGCTCCCTCTGTTTCCATGCCCATTATTATAAATTCGGGTTTTAATTCCTTTTCAATTTCTAAAATTTCATCTACTGCAAACCCTTCCGAAACCCTGCATTCAATGGGTATACTCGCATTTTTTGTTAAAAAATCTGCTTCTTCCTGCAACGCTTGTAATTGATTTTTCTTCAATACTTTTGGATTCTCCAAAACCAGTAATGGTTCTTCAGGAACCGATATCACCGGAAGATGATATATGTGACAAAGCAGTAGTTTGTATCCAAACTCCTTTGCATAAGCAGTCGCATATTCGGAAGCATTTCTGGCTGCTTCCGAAAAATCTGTTGGAACAAGTATCGTTTTCATGGCTGTTAGTTTAGTTGGTTATGTAATAAATTCACATTTTGCGAAAAAAATACCTCACACTTGAGTGTCTTCTTAAAAAGTTGTTTTTCTACAAACCACAAGGCGAGCATGATTTACTAAACACCTTCTTATATTCCTGTGTTTATGTAGTTATTTGGTCACAATTCATGCCTTTTTATCAATTCGTACTAGTTATAATCCTTATCGTTATTGAACAAATGCTTTTTACATTTTTTTTTATTAATATTGGTTCCTCCAATTTATCTACCATTTAACAGCTCTTCTATGTCACGTATTTCATCCTTTGAACACTATCAAAATCAGTATAAAGCAAGTATTGAAAATCCTGAAAATTTTTGGTCAGCTCAAGCTGAAGAATTTGTATGGAAAAAAAAATGGAACCGCGTTTTAAACTGGAACTTTGAAGAACCAAAGGTGGAATGGTTTATTGGTGGGCAGTTAAATATCACTGAAAATTGCCTCGACAGACATTTAACAGCGCATGGGGATCAGATCGCCTTTTACTGGGAACCGAATGATCCCACTGAAAAAGCTGTTCAGATCACTTACAGTCAATTGCATGAACAGGTATGCAAGTTTGCAAACGTTTTAAAGAAAAACGGTGTTAAAAAAGGCGACCGGGTTTGTATCTATATGCCCATGGTACTTGAATTAACCGTTGCTGTATTAGCATGTGCGCGGATCGGTGCTGTTCATAGTGTTGTATTTGGGGGGTTTTCTGCAAATGCATTGGCCGATCGAATCAAAGACTGTATATGCAAAGTTGTTATCACATCGAATGTTGCAGTTAGAGGATCGAAAACCATTTCATTGAAAGAAGTGGTTGATGAAGCCGTACAAGCAATTGATTTTGTTGAAAAAGTAATTGTTTATGAGCGAAAAGAGGGATCTACCGTTATGAAAAAAGGAAGGGATCTTTGGTGGCACGAAGAAATGAACACTGTTACAGCTGATTGTGCTGCTGAAACAATGGATGCAGAAGATCTGTTGTTTATCCTCTATACCTCCGGTTCAACGGGCAAACCCAAAGGTGTTGTTCATACGTGTGGGGGCTATATGGTATATACTCAGTATACCTTCGAAAATGTGTTTCAATACAACAAAGAAAAAAAAGATATTTACTGGTGTACAGCTGATGTGGGCTGGATCACAGGTCATTCGTATATTGTATATGGTCCTTTGCTAACGGGTGCCACTTCAGTGATGTTTGAAGGTATTCCTACGTTTCCGGATGCCGGCCGGTTTTGGCAAATTGTTGACAAGTACAACGTGTCTATCTTCTACACCGCACCTACAGCTATTCGTGCACTGGAAGCTGCCGGTACCCAATACGTAACCCCCTATAAACTCAACTCTTTGCGCATACTTGGAAGTGTTGGTGAGCCCATCAATGAAGAAGCCTGGCACTGGTATAACGAACACATTGGTCAGCAACGATGCCCTATCGTAGATACCTGGTGGCAAACCGAAACGGGAGGAATCATGATCTCCCCGCTTGCAGGAATAACGAAAACAAAACCAAGCTTTGCAACACTTCCTTTGCCAGGAGTACAACCTATCCTGGTAGATGATAAGGGAAAGGAAATTATAGGAAATGGTGTTGAAGGAAACCTTTGTATTAAATTTCCATGGCCATCCATTATCCGCACCACCTACGGTGATCACAAGCGATGCAAAGAAACCTATTTTAGTACTTATAAAAATCTATACTTTACCGGAGATGGCTGTAAACGTGACGAGGACGGTTATTATCGGATCACTGGCCGTGTTGATGATGTTATGAACATCAGCGGACACCGTATTGGAACTGCAGAAGTTGAAAGTGCCATTAACATGCATGCCGACATTGTTGAATCAGCAGTTGTAGGTTACCCCCATGATATCAAAGGGCAAGGGATCTATGCCTATGTTATTTCGATCAACAAAGCGAAGAACCAGGATGTATTGCGCCAGGAAATCCTCTCAGAAATAATAAAATCCATCGGACCTATTGCCAAACCGGATAAAATACAAGTTGTAAGTGGCCTGCCGAAGACCAGAAGCGGAAAAATTATGAGGCGAATTTTACGAAAAATTGCCGAAGGGGATGTTAGCAACCTGGGGGACACTTCCACCCTACTAGAGCCCGCCATTGTGGAAGAAATCATAAATGGAGCGATCCACCTTCGCTAAAGCTACGGCGGACGCGGTCCACCTAACTATATTTTGCTAAAGCTACGGCGGACGCGGTTCACCTAACTATATTTTGCTAAAGCTACGGTGGATGCGGTTCACCT
>DAORKB010000260.1:0-1501 GCA_035439365.1 Bacteroidia bacterium | reverse complement strand
GGACGCGGTTCACCTAACTATATTTTGCTAAAGCTACGGTGGATGCGGTTCACCTAACGATACAGGGCATCTGTTAATAAATGTTAATAACTATATCCACTTCTTTTTTGTGTCCTAAAACGCTTATTTACTTGTAAATCAAGGGATGTCACATCTTGCGATATAAAATATTATCAAGCGTTAAATCTCGTTAAATCGTCTGTGATTACTGAATTTGCTGTATCTTCGTTGGCAAAAATTTAAGCTTTTGTCAGATAGCATAGTTATCATACCAACCTACAACGAAAAGGAAAATGTAGAAGAAATGGTTCGCAAAGTATTTTCATTGCAACCTGCATTTGACCTATTGATTGTTGACGATGGATCGCCTGATGGTACCGCATCCATTGTTAAACGGTTAATACCTGAATTTCCAAATCGCTTATTTTTAGAGGAACGTACAGGCAAATTGGGTCTTGGTACTGCCTATATCCATGGCTTCAAATGGGCACTGCAACGTTCTTATGAATATATTTTTGAGATGGATTGCGATTTTTCACACGATCCGGATGATTTAATACGTCTTCGTCAGGCTTGTATTGATGGTGCCGATGTAGCCATTGGCTCACGTTATGTAAAAGGTGGACGCGTACAAAACTGGCCCATCGGAAGAATTCTCATGTCCTACTTCGCTTCTGTATACGTACGTACTATCTTATGGATAAATATCAGTGATACAACAGCCGGTTTTAAATGTTATAAGCGCAAAGTACTTGAACGCATCAATTTCGAAACAATAAAATTCATTGGGTATGCATTTCAAATTGAAATGAAATACATTTCCTACAAACTTGGATTTAAACTCGTGGAAGTTCCGATAACATTTAAGGACCGGATTGTTGGAGCTTCCAAAATGAATAAGGGAATATTTAAAGAAGCCATCATAGGTGTATTGAAAATGCGCTTTATGAAAATCACCTGATCATTTTTATGAAAAAAATTTTAACCTTTCTCTTTTTTTGCACTTCACTTTATTCCTACTCTCAATCCATTTCTGCTTCACAACTAAAATCAGACATCAAATACTTTTCAAGTGACAAACAAAAAGGAAGAGCAACCGGATCAAAACAGGAACAAGAAGTTGCTATTTTCATTTCCAAAAGATTTGAAAAACTCGGGCTTCAACCTAGAGGTAAAAACGGATCTTTTTTGTATCCTTTCCACTTTAAAAAATCACTGAACATACACGATACAACCGGAGGAAAAGACTGGACGGGAACGAATGTAATTGGATACCTGAATAATCAGGCAGAGCAAACGGTAGTCATAGGAGCACATTTTGATCACCTGGGCCTTGGAGAAGATGGCAACTCACTACAACCGGATGCCAAAGGCAAAATTCATAATGGTGCCGATGACAATGCATCCGGAACCGCAGGTGTTCTTGCACTGGCTAATTACTTTACTAAAAATAATAAGACTGAAAAATTCAACTTTCTCTTCATTTGCTTTTCGGGAGAAG
>DAORKB010000259.1:0-4395 GCA_035439365.1 Bacteroidia bacterium | reverse complement strand
GTAAAACTTAAGTCGGTGTTCCATCCATTTTTTGAAGATTTGAATCCAATTGTTGCATTGTAATCATTCAAAACACCTTGAAATGTTGGCCCGAATCCGAGATACTGCTGACCCGGAGGTGTCAATAAACCATAATCGGTGGATTGCCAATAAGGGGTTCTGTAATTTGCAAAACTGTTTACACGTTTATTAATGTAAGCAGCATTAAAATACAATTGATTGTTTTCGGTAAAATCAAATCCTCCATTTACAAGAAATTTAAGTGCTGAATTTTCCGGGGAACCATTTATATTTCCTGCATCCGGTTTTATTTTAAGAAATGCCTCTACTTCTTCTTTGCTTGCTCCGAACTCAGCAATTTCACCATCTAAGCTTACTTTTCCTGGTCTGTTGGCTAAAGCTGTTTTAGACAGATCAATGGTATAATTAATGAATCCTTTATCATTGATTGTACTTCCATTGTTAAAGCTAATTCCATAAGATTCACCATCCCCTTTTGAAGTAATGCCGGCACGTAAATTAACAGCGCCATAATCAATGTTATCTTTTAAAACTACGTTTACAACTCCGGCAATTGCATCGGATCCATATTGTGCCGATGCGCCATCCCGTAAAATTTCAACCCGTTTAATTGCATCCATGGGTATAGCGGATAAGTCAGCACCGGTCTCCCCTCTTCCTGGTGAGGTTTGAATGTATAACAACGAGCTAACATTTTTTCTTTTGCCATTTACCAAGATAAGCGTACGGCTTGGTCCCATGTTTCTGATTTCATACGGATCCAATAAGGATGTGGCATCATTTACAGGTGTTTGAACTGTATTGAAAGAAGGGACTCTATACTGTAGCGCTTTATCAAAAGTTGTTTGCCCTGTTGCTGCTATATCACGTGCAGCAATTACATCCACAGGTAACGGAGAAGATGTATTTGATCGTGGAGGAATACGTGTACCTACCACTGTTATACTTTTTAAGTCGGTACCTTCCACTAAAGAAATGGTAACATCTGATTCATCAGTTGTTTTTAATTCTTGTGTTGCATAACCAACAAATGAAAATACAAGCGTGGATTGTTCTTTTACAATAAGTGAAAAATTTCCATTAGCATTTGTTATCGTTCCGTTGTAGGTTCCTTTTCAACCACATTAACGCCGGGTAATGGAACTCCCTTTGTGTCCTTTACGGTTCCAGAAATGTTCTTTTGTGCAATCGCACAATAAACAATAAAAAAATTAAAAATAATGAGAGCTAAATTTTTCTTCATAGGGTTAGATGTTTGGCTAATTAATGTAAGGCACGAAGATGTAAAAAATCAATTACTGAAAATTTAATTTTAGCAACAGATTATGAACACATAGATTATAAATTATTTATAATCGAAAAATGCCGACCTGAAAGAAGAATTGCGACAACGTTTATGCTCTTCTAAATTCCGAAACGATGATGGATGTTGCTATTGCAGCGTTGAGTGACTCTGTTTCTCCAGGGGTAGTTTTGAAATGAGAAAAAGAAGGAATTGTAATTTTATTAGAAACCGAAGGTATCAATTCAGGCGAAATCCCTCTCGATTCATTGCCGATTAAAATAAAAGCTGCCGAGGGTAGTTTTTGTGTATACACATTTTCTCCTTCCAGCAAAGCCCCGTACACCGGCAGTTTTATTTCTTTTTGATTACGTACAAGAAAATCTAACAAATCTGTATAATGAATTTTTACGCGTGTAATTGAACCCATCGTAGCTTGTATAACTTTAGGATTGAATACGTCTGCACTGTGGTGACTACAGATGATTGTTTCAATTCCAAACCAATCAGCAACCCGGATAATGGTTCCCAGATTTCCAGGATCTTTTATAGAATCCAATACAAGTGTTAATTTATCTGACAGGGCTGAAACATTTAGTGTATACGTAGGTATTTCGCATACAGCGAGCATTTCATTGGGTGTTACAAGAGACGATATACGCTCTAATTCAGTGGATTTAATTTCAAAGCATTCAACATTTGATTGAATTTTTAATTTATCAAATGCGGAAGGGATCGAATAAATTTGTTTTACAACAATTGATGAAGTAAGTAGTTCCGAAATAATTTTATGTCCTTCCGCCACAAACAAATTGTGTTCTTCTCTGCTCTTTTTTTGTTTGAGCTCATTTAAAAATTTAATTTGATTTTTGGAAATCATATACCCAATGCTATTTTACCTTTACAAAGGTGCACAAAATTCTTTCATAGATTCCTAAATATTATCACCTAACTTTATAGAATAAAAGCTTAATTTTGCTGCAAAGGATTAACAAAACGTGTGACTCTACAGCCATCTTATATACGATCATTTTTAATAATTGCTTTGCCTTTATTCTTGTTTTCCTGTAGTCCTACACGTAGATTAAAGGAAGGTGAGCATTTTCTGGTACAAAATACCATTCTTGATAATCCGAAGAAACTTGATAAGAAAGAAATGGAACCTTTTATCAAGCAAAAACCCAACAGAAAAATTTTTACCATTTTCCGTTTTCACATGTGGTTGTACAATTTGGTTGATGAGGATCGTTTAAAGCGCAAACAGATTGAGCGGGATAGCCGGGTAAACAAACGCAATGAATCCAGAATTGCAAAAGGCAAAAGACCGAAAACAAGAAAACGTCAATTGGTGGGTGAATGGCTCCAGGAAATTGGCGAACCACCTGTTGTTTATGACTCTTTATTTTCAAAAAAATCGGCTCAACAATTAAAATTGTATCTAAATAGCAAAGGCTATTTTATTAGCTCTGTGAAAGATTCGGTCAGTTATAAAAAAAACAAAAAGGTGGAAGTCTTTTATAAGATAAAAGCGGAAGCTCCATATACGATAGCCGGTGTCAGCTACGCAATACCGGATGAGATAGTTAAGTATTATGTTTTTTCGGATACTTCCAGCAGCCTCATCAAAATTGGTGATAATTATGACCAGGATGTTCTTCAAAAAGAAAGAGACCGAATAACAACGCAGCTGAACAATGAAGGCTATTTTTTATTTACAAGGGATTATATCCATTATCAAGGTGACACAGGGACCTATAAAAATAAGGTTTTAATAACCCTCAGTATAAAAAACTACACAGAGCGGTATACTGGTAATTCAGACTCATTGATAGAGCTGCCACATCAGCGTTTTTACATCAACAATGTATACATTCAACCCGATTTTATTTCAAAAAAACTAGACCCTGCAAAAAAGGATACGATCAAAGTAGGTGATTATTTTATTTTGCACAATGGCGAATTAAGGTATAAACGCAGGGTTCTACTCAATGCTATATTTATCCGGAAAGGAGAATTGTATCAAGCTCAAAAAGCTTCAGATACATACAAGCGCCTTTCGGAGTTAAAAGCCTTTAAAGGTATCAATATTTTTTTCACCAGAGTTTCCGCAGATCGTTTGGATTGCTATATCCAATTAAGTCCCATTTTAAAACAATCGTTTACCATTGAAGCCCAAGGAAAATACACTTCCGGAAACTGGGGATCAGAGTTAAGTACAGTTTATCAAAACAGAAATGTTTTTAGAGGTGCAGAAGTATTGGAGCTGAGATTAAAAGGAGGTGCCGAAGTTCAACCTACATTTAACTCAGATGATTCAAAGAATCCCATACGAAAATTCAATACGATAGAAATCGGACCTGAGGCAAATTTATACATACCTCGTTTTTTGCTTCCATTTAAAATAGAATCATCTAAGCAATCGAATCCAAAGACTATTTTTACAAGCTCCTATACTTATCAGCATCGACCGGATTATACGCGTTATTTAACCAACTTATCATTTGGATATACGTGGAAAGAAACAAATGAAAAACGTCATTTGATTAATCCCTTGGTGATCAACTTTGTAAAAGTAAGTCTGAGTCAGGCCTTTGAAGACCACTTAAATAATGAAGTAAATGACCAGTACATCCGTAACAGTTTTATTGATCACTTATCCACAAGTACACGTTATACCTTTACCTTTAATGAACAGGACATAAAAAAGCTGGATAATTTTCCTTTTTTTAAATTGAATGCGGAGTCATCAGGAAATATCCTAAGAGGTATCAATACATTAGTCAATTCAATTGATACAAGTGTATTTAAAAAAGATGAAGAAGGCCGTTACATGGTGGCAGGTATCCCCTATTCACAATATCTTCGGACAGATATTGATTATCGTTATTATTTTAATCGCAATGAAATCAACAAAGTGGTTGTTCGCCTTGCAGGAGGTATTGGTTTGCCTTTGGTTAACTTTACTTCATTACCCTATGAGCGTCGTTTTTTTAGTGGAGGTTCCAATGGGATTAGAGCCTGGAGATCGCGGAGTTTGGGTCCGGGAGGATATCAGGATAGTTTACAGACGGGATTTGATCAGTTTGGTGATG
>DAORKB010000258.1:0-4400 GCA_035439365.1 Bacteroidia bacterium | reverse complement strand
GCGGACCTTGTCCGCCGAAGCCGTTCTGGTGATAATACCCCTTAGAGCACTAACTGCCTAAGGGCGAAACCGGCCTTCGCTAAAGCTACGGCCGGCGAAGGCGGAGAGGGCGGGATTCGAACCCGCGATACCCTTGCGAGTATACAAACTTTCCAGGCTTGCTCGTTCGACCACTCTGACACCTCTCCGGATAATTTGGACGGCAAATGTAAGGATTTTTTTGGCTCGAATAGCACTTTTCGATAAATTTTAAAGGGTTATTCAGATTTCAGAATCCATCAGTAAGTACTAATAATCAATGCTCAAGAATAATTTTCTTTGTTTCCTGTATAACTCCTTCTTTTATAAATTGAATAAAATACAGTCCATTACTTTGTTCACTTAGATCCACGTTCAGTTGCTCTGAAAGATTTTTTAAAGAATAAAGTTGTTCTCCCAATGCATTTACAACGTGTATTTCTCCATTTCTTTCCTTGCATGAAATTGTAACCATACCACTGGAAGGGTTAGGAAATACATTCAGTGCATTTCCATTTTCAACTTCTTCCATACCTGTTGGGCACGTAATCTTAGCGGAATCACTGGTAATGCAACCGTTAAAATCCTTAACAGTTAATGTGTAAGTACCAACGCCAAGGTTTACAGGATCAGTCCCGGTAAATGTATTGGGCGACCATTTGTAGGTATAACCAGGCGTTCCTCCACTGGCAACACTTTTTATTTTTCCCGTTTGCGCACTGCAGGAGCTTGTATTTGTTATCGAAGTAAATTGTATTTTTAAAAGAGGTGGTTGGACTAATTTGAGTGACATCGTATCAACAGCGCCTACAGCATCTTTTACCTGAAGAAGATAATTACCAGCACATAGGTTGGGAATGGAATCTGTACCTGTTATTCCATTCCATTGATAAGTGTAAGGAGGAGTTCCACCCAATGCACAGGTAACAGCGCTTCCATTGCAATCACCGAAGCAACGAGGCTGAGTGGGTTTAATACCACCAATTGAAAAGAACTGTTTAGTCGTGTCAATTTTTCCGAGGAAACTCCCTGTCTTTTTATTGTTACCGATAACGGTTACGGAGTCAAACAGCTTTGTACCGTAATACGTTTGTCCGACAATATAGCAGTTTCCCGAATTGTCAACATCTATTCCTTTCGTATCATAGGCGGGAGCGCGTTTTGCCCATTTAATAAGGCCATTTGCATCCATTTTTAATACAAAAATATTTGTGCCCGTTGTTCCACGAGTAATTAAAAAAGCTGTTTTCTTAGCTTTTGTTGTAATGGTATAGATGCCAAGATTAGTACCAGCTACATTCGAATATACATTACCTGTTGAAGTAAATGTTTCAGTTCCTTTTGAAAAATAAATAGACGGTCCAATGTGAAAGCCTGCAGGTATCCGGTAACGTTTAAATGAAATGTAATATCTTGGTTCAATGCTAAAAATTGAATGTGTTATAATTTCCTGAGTGCATGGAAAACCAACGCCTCCTGTCTTATGAACCAGTGCTTCTTCTGCTTTTTCACCGGTTATCGTTCGTTTCCCCTGCCCATATGTCGCCATGATGGAAATATTATTTGTCAGTACTCTTTCATAAGAAAAGGATGTTTGCCCCCTGAAATATCCAATCAAGTCGGTTTTAATTACATTATTTGATTTCCATTTACTTTTAGTAGGTATGGTATCTTGTGCAAGGCATGGATATGTACATAAATAGGCAATAAATAGAAAATAGATTTTTTTCATAATTTGTTTCTCATGAGTTTAACTAAACTTTATAAATGTAAAAAAATATTGATACACGTTGCTCTGCGTGTCCTATGTACCTATGTTGTTAAATGAAATCATTTGTGCACCCTCCAGAATTATGGAATATCTATTTTGCAATAGTTCTTGGTACTCATTATAAATTTCCATGGTCATGATTTCGGGAAAATTTCATTTTTCAAAAAAAATCAAAAAAAAATTGCGCAGTCAAATAACTTCGCATATATTTGCAGTCAAATAGCTGCATAAAATGGAATTAAGAAGAGATGTGTTTCAGGCCATAGCCGACCCTACCCGAAGAGCAATAATGACGATGGTTGCGCTTCATGCAATGACACCAAGTGCCATCGCAGAAAATTTTGACTCCTCTCGTCAAACCATTTCAAAGCACATTCAAATCCTTACTGAATGTGAATTACTTAAACAAAAACAAAGTGGAAGGGAGATTTACTATTATATAAATGCAAAAAAAATGAAAGAAGTTGCAGATTTTATTGAGCCGTTCCGCAAAATGTGGGATGATCGGTTCAATAAGTTAGAAAGCATCATGAAAGCATATAAACCCAAAAAATAAAATTGGATGGAACAAAAAACAAAAATACATGCAGAAGATGGTAAGCAGGAATTGCTCATTACCAGAGAATTTGATTTGCCGGTGGAACTTCTTTTTAAAGCTTACATAGAACCTGAAATTGTCGAACAATGGATGGGGACAAAAGTAGTAAAGCTGGAAAATAAAAAACACGGTGGTTATCAATTTGAAACAACAGATCCAAAGGGTAACAAACATTACTTCAATGGTGTTATTCATGAGTTTAGCATGAATAAAAGAATTACACGAACATTTGAAATGGAAAACACTCCTTTTCCGGTTCAACTTGAATTTCTGGAATTTGAAAAAATTTCAGAAGATACAAGCAAGTTAACCATGCATGTCATCTATAAATCCATTGCACACAGGGATCAGATTTTACAATTGCCGTTTGCACAAGGAATTAATATGGCGCACAATCGCATTCAGGAAATTATAAACCAGCTAAAATAAATTCATCATGTCAAAAAGAAATAGAATTATATACTGGATCGCTACAGTCTGGCTTTCCCTGGGAATGCTTTCTACAGGCATTGTACAACTTATTCAATTAAAAGAGGAAGCGGATATGTTTGCGCATTTGGGATACCCGCTTTATTTTCTGACCATCATTGGTGTTTGGAAAGTATTAGGTGTTATTGCTATTCTGGTTCCCAAATTTCCGTTGGTAAAAGAATGGGCCTATGCTGGTTTTTTCTTTTGTATGACAGGAGCGGTTTTTTCTCACATCGCAAGTGGAGATGGAGGGAAAGAATTTTTTGGGCCGGTATTATTAATTGTTTTAACTGTTGTATCTTGGTATTTCAGACCGGATGATAGAAAACTTGTTTCCAGATAAAATTAAAATTTACTTAGTCATCAAAAAAATAACCCATGAATCCGAAAGTTGACTTTTATTTTGACAAAGCCAAAAAATGGCAGGAGGAGATCAATAAAATGCGAAAAATTGTTCTGGAGTGTCACTTGGCCGAAGAATTAAAATGGGGTTGTCCTTGCTATACGTACGAAAAAAAGAACATTGTTTTAATACACGTATTTAAAGAGTATTGCGCATTTCTGTTTTTTAAAGGAGCGCTTATGAAAGATAAAAAAGGTATTCTGATTCAACAAACAGAAAATGTACAAGCGGCAAGACAAGTAAGGTTCACCAGTATAAAAGAAATAACCAAGTTGGAAGCTGTTTTGAAATCCTATATTTACGAAGCAATTGAAGTGGAGGAATCGGGAGCAAAAGTAGAATTTAAAAAAACAAAAGAGTTTGACACACCAGAAGAATTTCAAAAAAGATTGGATAAAAATGCAAAATTGAAAAATGCATTTGATGCTTTAACACCAGGAAGACAGCGTGGTTATTTGCTTCATTTTTCTTCAGCTAAACAATCAACAACAAGAGAATCAAGAATTGAAAAATGCATACCGAAAATTATGGATGGAAAAGGGCTCGATGATAATTAATTTTCAATGTAAAACAGTATAATATCATTCAAATCAAATGAGCAAAAAGAAATTAACTCCGGCACAGGTTACTGAACTACTTGGTACATTGAAAAATCGTTTTGAAAAAAACATAAACCGTCACAAAGGTATAGCTTGGGGAAAGGTAGAGGAGCGTTTGAAAGCCAATCCCGAAAAACTATGGTCACTCAGTGAAATGGAACGAACCGAGGGTGAACCGGATGTGGTGGCACAAGATAAAAAAACAGGGGCCTATATTTTTTATGATTGCTCACCGGAGAGCCCTAAAGGACGAAGAAGTGTTTGCTACGACCGTAAGGCGTGGGAATCAAGAAAAGAGCATAAACCATCAACCGATGCTTTGACCATGGCTTCGGAGATGGGAATTGAACTATTAACAGAAGAACAATACCGTGAACTTCAGAAACTGGGAAGTTTTGATTCCAAAACTTCCAGCTGGTTGAAAACTCCTGATGATATCAGAAAATTGGGCGGAGCCATATTTGGTGATTTTCGCTATGCCACTGTCTTTCTGTATCACAATGGCGCGGATTCATATTATGCTGCCCGAGGATTCCGGGG
>DAORKB010000257.1:0-4510 GCA_035439365.1 Bacteroidia bacterium | reverse complement strand
CTTGACACATGAGAGCTTATCTTTTCCTTCTGTTGCTTTGTCCGATAATTTTAGTTGCACAAGAGCAACAACCTGTTAATGGGGCCACAGATTGCCCTACTTTTGGTAAAAAGAACGTGAAAAGTAAAGCCGGTATGTTTGCTTACATGCGTTCACCAAAGTCACACAAAAATGATCCTGCAAGAACTACAGTTTATCAAACCAGCGCATTACCTGATTTAAAAAAAGCACAAGAAGATAGGGATGCTGAAGTAGCAAAACGAAACAATCAGCCATCGGTTTCAAGAAAACAACGACCCGTTAAAGAACGTAAAGTAAAACAGGAACCCGTTGCAACTCCTGAAGAAAATATTCCGGAAGAAGCAGTGGCAAGTACTAGGCATGTAAAAAAGGAAGAAATCCCAGCTGCTAAAGAAAAAGAGGAAGAAGTGAAAGAAGAAACAATCGACTCACAAAAAAATACCGCCCACGAAGAAGCGAAGGAAAAACGCGAGAAAAAAGCGAAAAGGACCGCACTGAAAGCCAAAACACAACGCATTTTCAAATCTGATAAAAAAAGAACATCTCGCAAAAATGTTCAGAAATGCCCTTCTTTCTAGGGTTGCTACAGGTTTTCAAATCATTTAAAACAATATTGTTAATATTTGGAGTCCGTGTGGACACCAGCACATCTTTTTACTAATTTGTCTCAACACCACATCCAACTAAATTTTACCCTCCTTTGTTAAGGATATTCACTTTTTCTTTATCTTTGTGCCAGTTCTTTAAAACCCGATAACGGGACAATACAAACCTGGTTTGTATTCACTTATCAAGAAAGGTGGAGGGACTTGCCCTATGAAACCTTAGCAACCCCTCTAAAGAAATTTAGGGAGAAGGTGCTAAATCTTGTACTTACTATAATGTAAGAGCAGATAAGTCAGACACATATTTTTTTTGAATTTCATCTTCAATAAATATATCTCCTCTGACGATTGTCTGAGGAGATTTTTTTTTGATAAATCCCTGTATTACTTTTAAAGAAGCATCTTTTGAAAGAACCAAAAATTAAGTGGAATATATATGACAAGTATCAGAGAGGAACTGGAAAAACGAATACTCATCATTGATGGTGCAATGGGCACCATGATTCAACAATACAAGTTAGAGGAAAAAGATTATAGAGGAAAACGTTTTGAAGACTGGCACAAGGATTTGAAAGGAAATAACGATTTGCTTTCCATAACTCAGCCACACATCATCAGAACCATTCATAAGGAATACTTAAAAGCGGGTGCTGATATTATTGAAACCAATACCTTTAGTGCAACCACCATTGCCATGGCCGACTATGAAATGGAGTCGCTGGCTTATGAGCTAAACTACGAATCTGCAAAGGTTGCGAAAGAAGCAATACAGGAATTTTACAAAGAATTTCCGGAGTTTGCACACATACCTAAATTTGTTGCAGGTGCAATCGGGCCAACCAATCGTACACTATCGCTTTCACCGAATGTAAATGATCCCGGATTTCGTGCCGTTACCTTTGACGAAATGGTGACCGCTTATACCGAACAAGTAAAAGGCTTGATTGATGGTGGCGCGGATGTATTGCTAATCGAAACCATTTTTGATACACTGAATGCAAAAGCTGCACTCTTTGCAATTCAAACCTATTGCGAATCAATAAACCGTACTTACCCCATCATGGTTTCGGGAACAATTACCGATGCCAGCGGACGTACCCTTTCAGGACAAACAACCGAAGCATTTTTAAATTCCGTTTCGCATGTTGATTTATTAAGTGTAGGACTCAATTGTGCACTGGGAGCAAAAGACATGAGACCTTATTTGGAAGAACTTTCCAATAAATCCTCATTCTATGTCAGTGCCTATCCAAACGCCGGATTACCAAATCAATTTGGTGAATACGATGAAGATGCTCATACGATGGGACATCAAATCGAAGACTTTTTGGTTGCCGGCTTTATCAATATTGTAGGTGGTTGCTGTGGTACAACACCCGACCACATCCGACGCATTGCCGAATTAGCAAAAAATGTAAAACCCCGTAAACGCGCCGCACCTGATCATTTGATGCATTTGAGCGGGTTGGAACCATATACGCTTACACCGGAAAGTAATTTCTTGAATGTTGGAGAACGTACGAACGTAACCGGATCAAAAAAATTTCTTCGTTTAATTAAAGATGGACAATACGAAGAAGCATTGAGCATCGCACGCGACCAGGTAGATGGCGGTGCATTGGTAATTGACGTAAACATGGATGAAGGAATGTTGGACAGCGAAGCCTGTATGACCAAGTTCCTGAATCTGATTGCATCTGAACCGGATATTTGCAGAGTTCCTATTATGATCGACTCCAGTAAATGGAGCGTTATTGAAGCCGGATTAAAATGCGTTCAGGGAAAAACAATTGTCAACTCTATTTCTTTAAAAGAAGGTGAGGAAAAATTTATTGAACAAGCCCGTAAAGTAAAACAATATGGCGCTGCTGTAATTGTAATGGCTTTTGATGAAGTAGGGCAAGCGGATACGTTTGAGCGTAGAAAAGAAATTTGTAAACGCGCCTATGACATTATGGTTAATGTTGTAAAATTTCCACCGGAAGATATTATTTTCGATCCAAACATTTTCCCTGTTGCTACAGGAATGGAAGAACACAGGTTGAATGCACTCGATTTTTTTAATTCAACAAAATGGATTAAGGAGAACCTTCCATATGCAAAAGTAAGCGGTGGTGTAAGTAACGTATCATTTTCATTCCGTGGAAATGATCACGTTCGTGAAGCGATACACGGTGCTTTTTTATTCCATGCAGTAAAAGCAGGAATGGATATGGGGATTGTAAACCCTGCACAATTGCAAATGTATGATGACATCGACAAAACACTATTGGAATATGTAGAAGATGTACTTTTAAATAGAAGAGATGATGCAACCGAGCGATTAGTAGATTATGCGGAATCGTTAAAAGGAATAACGAAAGAAAAAACATCCAAAGATGAAGAATGGCGGAAAGGTTCTGTTGAAGAGCGTTTAAGTTATGCATTGGTGAAGGGGCTTGTTGAATATATTGATGTTGACACCGAAGAAGCCCGGGTAAAACTTGGAAGACCATTGCATGTTATTGAAGGCCCATTAATGGCCGGAATGAATGTAGTAGGTGATTTATTCGGTAGCGGTAAAATGTTTTTACCACAGGTGGTGAAGAGTGCCCGTGTAATGAAGAAAGCGGTTGCGTACCTGGAACCATTCTTACAAGAAGAAAAGGAAGCCAATCGTTTAGCGGGTATTGTAGGTGATGGCCGGCAAAATGCTGGTAAAATTTTAATGGCAACTGTAAAGGGCGATGTGCATGATATTGGAAAAAATATTGTGGGCGTTGTATTGGCGTGTAACAATTATGAAATCATTGACCTTGGGGTAATGGTTTCCTGTGATCGTATCCTGGAACAGGCACGTCATCACAATGTGGATGTAATCGGTTTAAGTGGATTGATCACACCATCATTGGATGAAATGGTGCATGTTGCAAAAGAAATGGAACGACTTGGATTTAAAACACCTTTATTAATTGGTGGTGCTACAACTTCCAAGGTACATACTGCTGTTAAGATTGCTCAAAATTATTCGGGTGCCGTAGTGCATGTGAATGATGCGAGTAAATCGGTGCCTGTTGCAAGCAGCTTAATTTCAGAGGAGCTGCGTGGGGATTTTATGAGAGATATTCACAAGGATTATGAGCGTGTAAGAGAGCAAAATAAAAATGCGCAATCTCAAAATAAATTTATCCCGATTGCAGAAGCAAGAGCAAATAAGTTTCCGATTGACTGGAAAGCAACTAAAATTGCAAAACCTACTTTTATCGGGAACAAAGTATTTGATGATTATCCATTGCAGGAGCTTGTTGATTTTATTGACTGGACACCATTTTTCATTAGTTGGGAAATGAAAGGATCTTATCCGAAGATTTTGAAAGATCCTGCAAGAGGAGAAGAAGCACGTAAGCTATTTGATGATGCACAAAAAATGCTTAAGAAAATCATCGATGAGAAATGGTTGAGAGCAAAAGCAGTTATTGGAATTTATCCTGCTAATGCTACCGATACGGATGATATTGAAGTATATGAAGATGAAAGCCGAACAAAAGTAAAAACGGTTTTCCATACGATTCGTCAACAATCCAAAAAACCATCCGGGCAATACAATGTGGCCTTATCCGATTTTCTTGCACCAAAAACTGCTGCTGCTGATTATATTGGAGGTTTTGCATTAACGACAGGAATTGGTATTGATGCACACGTTGAACGCTTTGAAAAAGATCATGACGATTATTCGGCAATTATGTTAAAAGCACTGGCCGACCGTTTGGCTGAAGCATTTGCTGAGTTGATGCACAAACGTGTACGTAAAGAATTTTGGGCATACGCCAGTGATGAAACATTTAGCAATGAAGAGTTAATTAAGGAAGAATATGCTGGTATTCGTCCGGCTCCGGGATACCCGG
>DAORKB010000256.1:0-4597 GCA_035439365.1 Bacteroidia bacterium | reverse complement strand
ATGGGATTTTGATAACAATGGATCCATAGACAGCAAACTGCAAAATCCTACGCACACGTTTCCAAATGCTGGAACATTTGATGTGCGGTTAACCATTAAACAAGGGCCTTGTGATTCAACCATCGTTAAAAAAGTAACCGTTGCTCCTTTACCTGTTCTCAATATTACAAACCCGGCTGAGGTATGTTTACCTACAAAAGTTGATATTACTGCAGCAAGTGTAACAACGGGTAGTACCGGAGGTGGAACATTAACCTATTGGACAGATGCAGCTGCAACTGTACCATTGTCGAATCCAGGTGCAGTGGGAGTATCAGGCACCTACTATATCAAAACAACAACGGCTGCTGGTTGTACAGATATTAAACCGGTTGTTGTGACCATTAACCCCGGAGCGGACCTGGTAATAACCGATCCACCGGCAGTATGTACTCCCGGAACGGTAGATATTACAGCAGCTGCTGTAACCGCTGGTAGTGTTAATGCGGGTACACTTACTTATTGGAGTGATCAAAACGGTATGGTTTCCGTAAGCAACCCAACAGCGATTGCCGTTAGTGGAACATATTATATAAAAGGAACACCGGCAACAGGCTGTACGGATATTAAACCTGTGAAAGTTGTTATCAGTCCATTACCAATATTATCCATCACTACCCCTGCACCGGTATGTATGCCTGGTACTGTTGATTTGACGGCACCTGCGGTTACTGCCGGAAGCTCATCTGGTGGAACATATACGTATTGGAAAGATGCTGCTGCAACAATCATATTACCATCACCAAATGCAGTGGCTGCAAGCGGAACATATTATATTAAAATTGTTGTAGCAGGAGGATGTTCAACCATTCAACCGGTAAATGTTACCATCAATCCGCTACCGATTTCTTATGCAGGACCGGATGTGGTTATTTGTACAGGAGATAATGCAGCATTGGGTACCACTACAACAGCAAACTACTCCTATTCCTGGAGTCCGGCCACAGGTTTAAGTAATGCAAATATCTCTAATCCTACCGTTTCCTTGACCAACTTAGGTAAAGTTCCGGTATCATCCGATTATATTGTAACAACAACCAATACACTTACAAATTGTGTTTCAAGAGATACGGTAAAAGTTACTGTGAACTCTGTTCCTACTGTAAACGCAGGTTCGGCAGCAAGTGTTTGTCCTGGTTCTAAAGTTAATTTAAAAGGATCCATCGGTAGATCAGCAACGAGTGCTGTATGGAGTGGAGGAGCTGGTATTTTTGGAAATAGAAATGATTTAGAAACAACGTATACACCTACAGAAGCAGAATTTATGGCGGGTACCGTTACACTTACGCTTACATCCGATGATCCTGCCGGACCATGTACTTTTGCATCCTCCGATTTGGTGTTGACATTCTATAAAAATCCTACAATTAAATTTGCTGCGGATGACAAAGAAGGATGTCCAACACATTGTGTTCAATTTTCTGATTCATCATTTGTTATTGGCTCATCAGATTTTGTTGAAAAATGGAACTGGAACTTTGGAGATCAGTATTCATCAAGTAATACCAGTGAAGATAAAAATCCTAAACATTGTTACGATAGTACCGGTTATTATGATGTGAAGTTAACAGTATTCTCTAATCATGGTTGTCACAGCACACAAACGGTGTCACAAATGATTCATGTATTTGCTATTCCGGTTGCAGAGTTTACACCAACTCCAAACCCAGCTTCCGTACTTGATCCGACGGTAACATTGGTAAACGGATCTTCTCCGGATGTTGTCTATTGGAATTATCATTTTGGAGATGGAGATTCAGTTTCTCCAATCACATCAAGCCCTGTTCATTTGTACCCGGATAAAGCATCCACGTCATACTTAGCAACGTTAACAGTTAGAAATGCCGATGGTTGTGTAAATTATGTGGAGCATCTTGTTGAAATAGGACCTGAATTTACATTCTATATACCAAATGCATTTACACCTGATGGAGATGGCGTTAATGACTTCTTTTTTGGAAAAGGGATAGGAATTGTAAAATACGATTTCGTCATCTTTGACAGATGGGGTAATTTAATTTTTCACTCCGAAAACTTAGAGGATCAGTGGAACGGTAAAGCAAACAATGGTGATGAAATTGCCCAGCAGGATGTATTTGTCTGGAAAGTAAAATTAACGGATGTATTCGGTAAGAAGCATAGTTATATGGGACACGTTACATTAGTGAAGTAATAAATAATAATATATTGGGTTATTAAGTTCCAAACTCTTAAATTTACGCTCAAGTGAAAAGAATAATTTAGTTTGTAAACCTCCTGCATCTGAATTATCCCCGTAATGGAATAATAATTTGATTCGTTGTCCTCCAACGTCAGTATTTCCGGGTAAAGTAAATAATAAATTTAGTTTATTGTCCTCCAGTATCTAACTGTTTTTTGAAAAAAAATAGCCTGTGGCCCTCCTGCAGACTATAAAATTTTCTGTGTAGTAACATGAAAATATAGCTTGTTAACCTCCCAACAGCTAAACTGCGCAGATGTATTAATTAACAATTTAGTTTGCCCTCCCAAATTGATTGTGCACAGTAAAGTGAATAACTGAATTTGAATGCATTTCATTCAAGCACTTTACATTTGGTTGCGCTTCCGTTGCTTCTGTGAACGTTACGGTTAATGAAGTACCAACCGTAAATGCAGGTACAGCAATCGGTGTGTGTCCCGGAAATTCGGTGAAATTATTGGGTTCGTTTGGAGGCTCAGCCACCAGTGTAACCTGGAGTGGGGGGCAAGGGACCTTTGAAGACAAACATAATCTCATAACAACCTATACACCAACTGAAGAAGAGTTTGCACAGGGAACAATAACATTGACATTAACAACCAATGATCCGGACGGCCCTTGTACACCAGCTTCTTCAGATGTTTTGGTTGCACTGTATCAAAACCCGGTAATTAACTTTTCAGCAGACAGAAAAAAAGGTTGCCCGGTACATTGTGTCAATTTTTCTGATTCATCCGTTGTAACAGGAGGAAGGATCAATCAATGGAAATGGAACTTTGGAGATCCATCTTCGTCAGATAATACAAGCGAACTTCAAAATCCAAGGCACTGTTATGAAAATACCGGTTTTTACGATGTTGGTTTAACTGTTACTTCTGATAAAGGATGTGTAAGTTCATTGACGTATCAAAAAATGATACAAGTATTTGCTATACCTATTGCGGAGTTCATACCAACTCCAAACCCAGCTTCTATGTATGATCCGAAAGTAACATTAAAAAATGCTTCTTCAGCGGATGTTGTTTATTGGAACTATCATTTTGGTGATGGTGATTCTGTTTCTCCCAAAACAATCAGTCCGGTACATTTATATCCTGGTATTGCATCACGCTCTTATTTAGCAACGCTTTTAGTTCGTAATGCGGACGGGTGTGTAAACAAAGTAGCACATTTAATTGAGATAGGTCCTGAATTCACCTTTTACATACCAAATGCATTTACACCAACACGAAATGATGGTATCAACGATACGTTTTTTGGAAAAGGAGTGGGTATTGTTGAATACCACATCTGGATATTTGATCGTTGGGGCAATATGGTTTTTGACACACCTGATATAAATGAAGGTTGGGATGGAAGAGCAAATGGTGGAAAAGATGTTTCCCAGCAAGATGTATTTGTGTGGAGAGTGAAACTAACTGATATTTTTGGAAAGAAACATCAGTACATGGGGACTGTGACGATTGTGAAGTAAATTACGTCATACAACCCGACAGGTTTTCAAACCTGTTGGGTTGTATCGTACTATTTTAAATATTACATCTTCTCCGGCACTTCAATCCCCAGAAGCGTCATTGCTGTTTTAATCACAATACCAACAGTATTTGTTAGTTGTAATTTAAAATGCAATACATCTTTATTTTGTTCTTTTAAGATAATGGTATTTGGGTCGTGATAATACTGGCTATAATCCTTTGCCAGGTCATACACATAGTTTGCAATGATTGCCGGGCTGTATTCTTGAGCAGCTTGTTTTAGTGCTGCATTAAAACCAAATATCTTAATGATGAGTTCTTTTTCCTTTTCCTGGAGATGTGCTTTGCAAACAGATGTGTCAAATTCCGATTGCCAGGTTGTGCTTTCCACTTTTCGAAGAATAGCCTGTGTACGAACATAGTTGTATTGAATAAATGGCGCTGTATTCCCATGAAAATCAATAGATTCAGCAGGGTTAAACAACATTTTCTTCTTCGGATCCACCTTCAGCATAAAATATTTAAGTGCACCCAATCCAACGGTGCGGTATAAATGTGTTGCTTCTTTTTCAGTAAGATCAGCTGCTTTTCCAAGCTCAGCAGTCATTTCAGCAGCCGTGTCAATCATTTCCTGCATCAGATCATCCGCATCTACAACCGTTCCTTCGCGTGATTTCATTTTTCCATGTGGTAACTCCACCATGCCATACGATAAATGAGACAAACCGCTTGCCCATTCATATCCCAGTTTTTTTAAAATCAAAAATAAAACTTTGAAATGGTAGTCTTGCTCATTGCCCACTACATAAGCCATTTTATTAAAATGTTCTTCCTCATGACGTTGAATCGCTGTTCCCAAATC
>DAORKB010000255.1:0-4598 GCA_035439365.1 Bacteroidia bacterium | reverse complement strand
TGCTTGGCGCTCAGCGCTTATTTGTTGTTGACGTTCGATGATCAGTACATCTTCGTTTCCGAGTACTTCAGCACTTGTTCCGTCTGTTGTTTCTTTGGCAGCAGCAGCATCCACTGTAAATTTAATTGCATCAGCAGCAGCTTTTGTACGTAAGTAGTACATACCTGTTTTCAAACCGGCTTTCCAACCATAGAAATGCATAGAGGAAAGTTTCGCGAAGTTGGCATCTTGTACAAACAAGTTCAACGATTGAGACTGACAGATGTATGCACCTCTGTCGGCTGCCATGTTGATGATTACTTTTTGAGAAATTTCCCAAACTGTTTTGTACAATGCTTTGATGTTATCAGGAATTTCGCTGATATTTTGTACCGATCCGTTTGCTGCAATGATTTTGTTTTTCAGACGATCGTTCCAAACACCTAGCTTCACAAGGTCTTTCAATAAGTGTTTGTTTACGATAACAAACTCTCCTGATAATACACGTCTTGAGTAAATGTTAGATGTGTATGGTTCAAAGCATTCGTTGTTTCCTAAAATTTGTGACGTACTTGCAGTTGGCATTGGAGCTAACAACAAGGAGTTGCGTACACCATGTGTTTTTACTTCTTCTTTTAAGATATCCCATTCCCAACGTGGAGATGGTGTTACACCCCACATATCGAATTGGAAGATACCTTTTGAAACCGGTGAACCAGGGTATGATTCGTATGGACCATCAATTTTTGAAAGGTCTTTAGAAGCGGTCATGGAAGCATAGTAAATGGTTTCATGAATTTCTTTGTTCAACTGAACAGCTTCAGGAGAATCAAATGGGAACCGCATTAAAATGAATGCATCTGCTAAACCTTGTACACCAATTCCGATCGGGCGGTGACGCATGTTGGAATTACGTGCTTCAGCAACCGGATAATAATTACGGTCAATGATTTTATTTAAATTTTTGGTAATGGTATACGTTACCTCAAATAATTTTTGGTGATCAAACTTTCCATCTTCCACAAAGCGTGGTAAGGCGATAGAAGCCAGGTTACACACAGCGATCTCATCTGGAGATGTGTACTCGATAATTTCTGTACACAAGTTAGAAGACTTGATGGTACCCAAGTTTTGTTGATTGCTTTTTGAGTTACATGCATCTTTGTAAAGCATGTAAGGGTTACCGGTTTCAATTTGTGAATCGATGATGGCTGTCCATAACTCACGAGCTTGTATAGTTTTACGGGCTTTTCCTTCTTCTTCGTATTTGGTATATAATGCTTCAAATTCTGCACCCCAGCATTCAGCTAGTCCTGGAGCTTCATTTGGACAGAATAAGGACCAGATTCCGTTTTCTTCAACACGTTTCATGAACAAATCAGGTGTCCACATGGCAGTGAATAAATCACGTGCACGTGCTTCTTCTTTACCATGGTTTTTGCGAAGATCAAGGAATTCATAAATGTCCGCATGCCAAGGCTCTAAATAGATAGCGAAAGAACCTTTACGTTTTCCACCGCCTTGATCCACGTAACGGGCAGTATCATTGAATACGCGTAGCATAGGGATGATACCGTTAGATGTACCATTGGTTCCGCGGATATAAGAACCTGTAGCTCTGATGTTGTGAATGCTTAAACCGATACCACCTGCGCTTTGTGAAATTTTTGCGCAACTTTTCAATGTATCGTAAATTCCTTCGATGCTGTCTTCTTTTACAGTTAATAAGAAGCAAGAAGACATTTGCGGTTTTGGAGTTCCTGCGTTGAACAGCGTTGGTGTAGCGTGTGTAAACCAACGCTCGCTCATCAGGTTGTATGTTTCAATAGCAGCAGCGATATCATCTTTGTGGATACCTACAGCTACACGCATAATCATGTGTTGAGGGCGCTCTGCTACTTGTCCATTTAATTTTAATAAATAGCTTCTTTCTAATGTTTTAAACCCGAAGTAATCGTAACCAAAATCGCGGTCGTAAATAATGGTCGAATCCAGTTCCTGTGCATTTTTGGAAATGATTTCATACACATCGTCAGCAAGCAAAGGTGCTTTTTTACCGGTTTTTGGATCGATGTAGTTATAAAGCGCTTCCATGGTTTTGGAAAACGATTTATTGGTATTCTTATGTAAGTTTGAAACAGCAATGCGGGATGCTAACAATGCATAATCAGGGTGTTTGGTGGTTAACGAAGCAGCAGTTTCTGCAGCCAGGTTATCCAATTCACTAGTTGTTACTCCTTCATAAATCCCTTCGATTACCTTCATGGCAACATTGATAGGAGTTACGTGTACAGGATCCAGACCATAGCAAAGTTTTTGAATACGTGCAGTGATCTTGTCGAATTTTACCGACTCTCGGTTACCGTCTCTTTTGATTACGTACATATAGTTAGGATTTAGGGTTTCTTAGTTAGTAATTATTTTATCTATATCGGTTGATTTTGGGGTTTCTTGTTGTTGTTAAAAATCCTCGTCCAGGCTGAAGATATTGTCTTCTTTTTTGCCCATAACACCGGATTTTTGGTATTCAGCCACGCGTTTTTCGAAGAAATTGGTCTTTCCTTGTAAGGAGATCAATTCCATGAAATCGAATGGGTTGGTAGCGTTGTAAGCTTTATCGCAGCCCAGTGCCACTAATAAGCGGTCTGCAACAAATTCAATGTATTGACACATCATATCTGCGTTCATACCTATTAAACGTACAGGAAGCGCATCGGATACAAATTCTTTCTCAATTTCTACCGCATTTTTGATAATACCGGTAACCGTTTCTTTTGGAAGTGGGTGTTGTAATTGTGAGTACAATAAACATGCAAAATCGCAGTGTAAACCTTCGTCACGGGAAATTAATTCATTAGAAAAGGTAAGGCCCGGCATCAGTCCGCGTTTTTTCAACCAAAAAATGGAACAGAAACTTCCGGAGAAGAAAATTCCTTCAACGGCAGCAAAGGCAATTAGTCGTTCTGCGAAAGTTCCGTTACTTATCCATTTTAAAGCCCATTCGGCTTTCTTTCCAACACATGGCAGTGTATCGATTGAATGAAATAAACGGTCCTTTTCTTTCGGATCTTTTATATAACTATCAATTAAAAGAGAATATGTTTCGGAATGAATGTTTTCCATCATAATCTGGAAACCATAAAAACAACGTGCCTCCGGGTATTGGACGTTATTCATAAAGTTAATGGCCAGGTTTTCATTCACAATTCCATCGCTGGCTGCAAAAAATGCCAGTACATGTTTGATGAAGTGTTTTTCATCATCATTTAACTTATTCTCCCAGTCTTGTAAATCCGGATTCAGGTCAATCTCCTCCGCAGTCCAAAAACTGGCTTCTGCTTTCTTATACATTTCCCAGATATCTTTGTGTTTGATCGGAAAAAGAACAAAACGATCCTTGTTCTCTATTAGTATGGGTTCTTGGCTCATCTGGTAATGGTTTAAATATATAATGTCTTGATCTTTAGCCTCTTATCCTCAACAGGAGGGTCAAATTAGAGGGAAAAATTCCCCTGAAAGCATATCGCTCTCTTTTTGACCCACTTAATAAAGTATTGCTTATTGAATTTAAGGTTCACAAATTTTACGAAAATAAATCCCGAAGTCAAGTCCATTGAATTAACATTTAAGTTAAGTTATAAACACGATGAATTAACAAGCATATGTTCATAAACAACTAATGCGTTAGAAAACATCACATTAACTTTCTTCTGAAAAAAACTGAAAATTTTTGCCTTAAAAATTTGCAGTAGCGAAAAAAAAATCACAATTACGGATACGGATGTTTTAACAGTATCTACCTCTACAACGCAGTATCAACAATTATTTTGAGCGTTAAGCTTTTTTCATTTTATCAGCAAGCTCCAGTTGCTTATACCAATCCGCACCATATTTTCTGATGAGTGGCTCCTTTAAAAACTTGTATACCGGAACATTGAGTTTTGCTCCACATTCACAAGCAGGTTTACAAACCTCCCATTTGTGATAATTTACGGCATCATATGTTTTAAACTTGGTAATTCGTACGGGATACAAATGGCAGGAAATGGGTTTTTTCCAGTTTACTTTACCATCATAAAATGCCTGTTCAATACCGCATTTGGCAATACCATCATCAAAAATGGTAAATGCACAGTGCTTACCTTTCACCAATGGTGTTGTATAATCACCATCTTCATCAATCACAAAAACCCCTTGTTTTTCAATGGCTTTCACGCCATCTTTTGGCAGATAGGGCTTTACTTCATCCCATATATCTTCTAAAATAGCAATCTCCTCTTCATCCAAAGGTGCACCAGCATCACCGGCAACACAGCATTCGCCTTTGCAGGCGTTTAAATCGCAGACAAATTTTTTCTCCAGCAAATGCTCGGAAACGATTGTATTATCAATAGCTATCATCGTGTTTTTTCTACTTGCAAAGATACTCAATTTCGATGAAAAAGCCTTAAAAATAACGTTAAAGGATTGGTAATTTTAAGTGGTTTTTTCTTTGTTAAAGAGATAATTTTTAAATAGTGATGAGGTGTGCGCAAGGTGTCCGTTCGAGCGGAGTCGAGAACTGTGCGAGGCTTAAGGAGCATTGAAAGCTTACGCACAGTTCTCGACTCCGCTCGAAC
>DAORKB010000254.1:0-4614 GCA_035439365.1 Bacteroidia bacterium | reverse complement strand
GTATCTTTTATAGTACAATAGCCTTTTGTAATGGACACAACAACCATTGTATCTTTGGTTGGGAATACCACCAACGAGTCTTTGGTTGAACCATTCCCCCATAAATATTTTGTTCCACCAGTCGCTTTCAATACCGCTCCCAAGCCTACACAAGTTCTGGCGGTATCTGTAACGCTTACAACAGGTTTGGGTTGTACAACAATTTTTACAGTTGTGCTATCAATACAGCCGTAATCAGGACCAACCCTTCCCCATAAAATATATGTTTTGTTCGTAGTTGGGAAAATAACCAAAGAGTCATCCGTAAAATCCGGGACTGTTTTGGGAGGCTCATACCATTCGTACCGTTTCGGATCACCACCGAGGCCTTTTATCACCGCCTTCGATCCAACACAAACAGTATCCGGATTGGGAGTTGCTGTTATCACAAGTGGCGGATTGATTTTTAAATCTACTCCATTATCAGTCCCTATACTAGCCGTATCACTGCTAGTCACACGAATGCGATAACCTGTTCCTGGCGGTATATCACATCTAATATTCGCAGTTATACTTCCTGTAACGGTAGTGCCTGGTTTGAATCCAAGCCCTATTGGGTTTGCAAAACTACCATTTGCATCTGATAATTCAGCAGTGAATTTATTACCTGGTTTAAAAACGAGTCCGGTACCATCATAAGGAACTTCAACAACACCACATCCACAGATAGGTGAAGTTAGGATGGGACCTGTGATTATAGAAACAGCTGTAGTTGATAACCGAATACTATCCACTGCGTTAGGACCTGTAGTATATGAATCTACTTTGCATTGGGTTGAGCAAACTTTTTCAAATCGCTCCGTCCAAAAAACCTGTGCTTTTCCTGTATTCAAAAAAACAAATAAAAACAAGAAGGAAAGTGTACTTGATTTTATCATTTTACTCTTTTTAAAAATAATTTCATACGATGCTTATTTCGTCCCTTCCGTAAAGCTACAAAATTAAGAATATTCGGCAAACGAAACGTAATTTGACACAAAAATATGATTTTCAATGAATTACATTGCAAATTAACGCCTATTTCAAGTGGAAAGTGTTAGATCAGTGATTAGTTTCATCACAAACTCCAATTGTTGCTCTTTTGTAAGATCCGTATTATCCAGTACGATAGCATCTGCTGCCTGTGTTAACGGATTTTCCTTGCGATGCGTATCCTGGTAATCCCGATGAAGGAGGTTGGTTTTTACATCGTTAAAGGAAACATACTGACCTTTAGCGCTTAATTCATCACATCTTCTCTGGGTTCTTACATCCGTATCGGCCACCATGAATAATTTTAATTCGGCATTTGGAAATACGTTCGTACCAATATCACGACCATCCATTACAATTCCTTTATTTTTTCCAAGCTTTCGTTGTATAGCAATCATCATTACCCTTACCTCATGTATTGCACTTATTTTGCTAACATTTTCCGAAACGATCATTTGCCGAAGCTCACGTTCCACATTTTCTTCATTTAAAAAAGTATCGGATGATTTGGTATTGGGATTAAATTGAAAGGTAAGGTTTATTTCACTTAATATTTTAATGATATCTTCTTCAATAAAGCTATGGTCCTTGATAAGCCCTTTTCTAATTGCATACAAAGTCACAGCACGATACATTGCACCGGAGTCAACATAGGCATACCCTAACTTAGCTGCCAATGCCTTTGCAAGCGTACTTTTTCCACACGACGAATACCCATCAATAGCAATGGTGATTTTGGACATAAAAGAGAAGATTGACGATTCACAATATTAATCATTATTTCTTTGAATAAAAATTTATTGTGCTGTGGTCGGGGCCGTTTTTCTGGAGTAAAAATTATTGATATCAAAGCTTAATGAGAAATGGTTAGATGCGCCTGCAAGATGGTACGCCGAGCGTGCATAACTCAAATGAAGTTTATATACTCTGAAACCTACACCAAATGAAAAACCAGCCATTCCTTTCTTTTCAAGAATGCTTAATTCTTTGCGACGCTGATAGTTAAACCCTCCTCTCAAAAAGAAGTTTTTTGTAATAATAAATTCACCACCAATAACAATGTGACGCATGAATTGATCGCCATACTTTTTGAATTTACTTTGTTTAATCGTTTTGCCGGTAAGAGGATCTTTTCCTGTTGATGGGTTATTCGGATCGTCATAAGTCAAATCCCATTGCTCCAGGTTTTCATAGGTTACCGATAAACGGAAAGGCACATGTTTGGGCTGTTTCGTAAATCCTATTTGCATTTCAAACGGTAATTTTTCATAGTTCCCAACGGTGTATGGTTTCCATTGGAGCCCAATATTCTTTATAACAAATCCTACTGTAAATTTTTTCGCAGGTCTGACATATGCTGCTCCTAAATCAATTGCCGAACCCCAGGAATAATATGTTTCCATTGCGGAGTATATCGTTTTTAAAGTAGCGCCTACAACCAGGTTGGAGTCGAATACAGAATTTGCATAGGAAAGATTAATACTCAAATCATTTGCTTTAAATGAACCGATAATGTTTCCAAATTCATCCGTATTTTTAAATTTACCATAATCCAGGTATTGGATACCTCCGCCGAACAAGCCTATTTTGTCAACTTTTTTTGCATAGGCCATATATCCGTAATTCACATCAGCAAAATAATTCACATAACTCAAAGCCATGTTATTGTTCATAGAATCTGTCAGAAGTGCAGGATTGGTAAGGGTAATATTTAAATCATTATCTCTGGAGGAAATATTATTTCCTCCCAGGGCAGCTACCCTTGCAGAAATGGGTAAATTTAAAAATTCGAAAGTATTGTTTCCACCAACTTGTGCGTGGATGGATGTAGCAGCTAAAAAAGCTAAGATGAAGAGGGGTAATTTTTTGATGCGCATTAACACAAAGTAAAGAAAAAATTTCCGTTATTAACGGGTGGCATTAAATTTTATTGCTGATAAAGGTATAATGAGGTGTTTGATTCTCTTTTTACAGGTTGAATTGCGCCATTTGATGAACAAAAGCTCAATATTACGAATGCCATATGTTGATATGCTGAACAAAAAAACGACTTCCTCGTGTGGAAATTTTTCACTGATTCTTGCACTTTTATTTACGATATCGTGTGCTACAAAAAAAGAGACTGTTCCCTCTTCCTCTTCCAAAGTACACACTGTTTTCAAATCCAGGTACGCACAAAGGAGTTATTTAAGGGCCTATGATATAGCATTGAAAGGTTTATGGGGTGTACCTTATGATGAAAAGGATATTAAAACCATTTATGGAAATGCTCACGTTATTATTAGCGGTCCCGCAAATGCAAAACCATTGGTGTTATTACACGGAATGAACGCCAGCTCCACCATGTGGTACCCAAATATCAAAGACTTTTCCAAAACCTATCGTGTGTATTGCATCGATTTTATTTTGGAACCTGGCAAATCACTTTCTTATGGACAAATTGAAAGTACAGAGGATATTGTTAAATGGTATGATGAGGTTTTTGATCAATTAAAAATCAATAATTTTAGTATTGTTGGTGCTTCTCGTGGTGGTTGGCTCGCACTTCATTTGAAATTCCATGCAAAGCACCACATCACTAAGTTGGCTTTATTAAGTCCTGCTCAAACGTTTTCCTGGATAAAGCCCAAAAGACAAGTATTGGCAAATATTTTCTTTACAATGTATCCTCGTCGTCCTCACTTACGAAAAGTAATGAAAACGTTGACATTTAATGTAGATCAGATCAGTCAGCTTTATTACAACCAATATTTTATTGCGGTTGCGAAAACAAAAACAAAAACAAAAGCTAATAAGAGTTTATTGAGCATGAAACCTTTTTCGGAGGATGAATTAAAATCATTAAAAATCCCTGTACTTGTACTCATTGGTGAGCACGATATCATTAACGGTAAGGATGGATTGCAAAAAGCAAAAGATTTTATTCCAAATGTTCAGGCGGAGGTTGTCGAAGAAACCAGTCATTTCCTGTCATTTGACCGTCCGGAAGTGATTGATAAAAAAGTTTTGGATTTTCTTGAAAATGAGAAATGAATTAAAAACTATGTATCTATGTGCTTATGTTATAAAAAAAATATAAACCACATAGGCACATAGATACATAGTCTTTTTTATAATTCTTGCATCGCGTTAATTTTGATTGGCATTCATCAGAATGGTACTGATAGCTTTATCAATCGTGTGCACATTCAATTTTCTATCGGCACAATATTTTACTATAGCCTCAAAATCTTCAGGTGTACAACCATATTTGCTTGGATTTTCTTCAACCTCGTGTGTATAAAAAATCAACCATGCATTGTGTTCAATTGCTTTATCAATAAGCGCATAAAAATCTTCCAGTGTTGAATCTCCCAACAGTTCATTTGCATACAGATTATAAACATCCACATCTTCTATATGCATACCTGCTTTTACTCCTCTTGCACTTTGGTACACTTTTTTTAAAATATATTTCGAACGGAATGTCTGCTGTCCTCTGGGGTATGAAAAATTTTTAAGCTTATAACCAGGTATCAGTTCATTTAGCTGTTGCTGATTTTTTTTTAGATTCCTTAAAAGCTTTTGCCTTCCTATATTATATAGTGTAATATGATCTGCCGT
>DAORKB010000253.1:0-4619 GCA_035439365.1 Bacteroidia bacterium | reverse complement strand
AAAAGCCCCTTGTCAATAAAAATTAGATTTATTTTAACAATTTCTTTAAATACATACTGAAAAAGAGCTAGATAGCAGCTGTATCCTTTACCTTTTTTTCAAATTCTGTTAACGAAAGTGCATCCACTAATTGATATTCCCCAATTCTGGTCCTGCACAAAGCTGTTAAATGGGCCCCACTTTTTAAAGCTAACCCGAAGTCCCTTGCTAATGAGCGAATGTAAGTTCCTTTGCTGCAAACCACTCTAAAATCTACTTCGGGTAAGGAAATACGTGTTATCTCAAACGTAGAAATGGTAATTTCTTTGGATTTTATTTCTGCCGTACCTCCTGCTCTTGCAATATCATACGCTCTTTTTCCATCAATTTTTATGGCCGAAAATAAAGGTGGTGTTTGTTGCTGCTTACCAATAAATTGAGCAGTCGTATCTTTAATGAGTTGTTCCGAAATATGTTCCGTTGGATAATGCGCGTCTATTTCCTTTTCCAGATCATAGCAAGGCGTTGTTGCACCAATGTAAAAAGTGCCTGTATACTCCTTTTCCTGTGCCTGATACGACTCAATGCTTTTTGTCTGTTTACCCGTGCATACAATCAGCAGACCTGTTGCCAAGGGATCCAATGTACCCGCATGACCTATTTTAGGTTGTATGCGTTTTCCATCCAGCTGAAGTGAGGGATGATTTTTGATGAGGTATTTCATCTTATTCACCACCTGAAACGAAGTCCACGTTAGGGGTTTATTGATAAGAATGACTTCACCTGCTCTGAAATCTGTCATTGAAAAACATTATGCAGTTAAATGCAATCCTGTACTTAAAGCATACACTAAAAAAAGAATACCAAGGATAATGCGATAATAACCAAACTGTTTAAAACCATATTTGTTAAGAAAAGCAATAAATCCTTTTACCGCAATAATGGCGACTACAAAGGCAACAATTCCTCCAAGCAGCAAAATGGTGATGTGCTCTTTATGAATATTGTCATGCTCCTTCAACAGATCATAACCGGAGGCTGCAAACATTGTTGGTATTGCCAATAGAAAAGAAAACTCTGCAGCTTGCTTTCTGTCAAATCCCGAAAATATTCCACCAAAGATCGTTGCTGCTGCTCTTGACACACCAGGAATCATTGATAAACATTGAATAAATCCGATTTTAACAGCACCGGCATAACTGATATCTTCTACTTCTTTGTACTCCGATTGTTTTTTCTCGCTCCATTTATCCAGCAAAATCAATACAACACCACCTACAATAAGTGAAACACTTACTGTGAACGGGTTGAACAAATATTCCTTAATCGTTTTATAAGCTAAAAAACCAATAACACCTGTGGGTAGAAATGCCACAAAAAGTTTCAAATAAATGTTTATTCCAACAAAAAAACGTTTGATATACAATAGCAGAACAGCCATGATGGCCCCCAACTGAATAACAATTTCAAATGTTTTTGCAAACTCCGGATCCTGTACATCCATTAAGGATTGTGCTAAAATCATATGTCCGGTAGAGGAAACAGGCAAAAATTCAGTTAAGCCTTCAATAATAGCAATAATAATAGCCTGGATATACGACATGAAAAACGCGGTGATTTATTAGAATTATAAGATGTGGCGGATATTACTCTTTGGATTTTTTCATGATTCCCACCAAAACAGTAACAAAACCAGCAAGGATAACAATTGGTGCAAGTGTAATTCTGCGGAAACTAAATATTTCATCCTCATGAAATTCATTTGGATTTTCTGCACCTCCGCCAATCATCAATAAGTAGCCAATTACAACAACTACTACTCCTACGATAAAAATGCGATAGTTCTCTTTTCCAAATGCAAAACCAGTTTTACTTGTTTCCTTAGCCATGATTAAATTAATTTTGAGAGGCAAATGTAACAAATAATAAAAGACTTGGTCCCCTCAGGATCATAAAAATTCAGAAAAGAATATGGAAGCAAAAGTGATAAGTTACTGTCTAGTAATAAAGTTCGTCGGATTTTAATCTTAAATACTTACGAACCGCCAGGGATGTACTTATCCAGGAAATAACAACCCCCATAACTACCACCAAACCAAAAAGATACAATAGCATTTGTTGATCCTGTAAGTCTTTTAGCTCAGGTATTTGTTTTTCAGCAAAATTCAATAAAGCCAATAGTAAAAGAATGGCAATAGTAGCTCCGTACAATCCATGTTTTATCCCGGTAATCACAAAGGGTCGTCGTATAAACCCTTGTGTGGCACCAACAAGCTGCATCGTTTTTATTATAAAGCGTTTGCTGTAAATCGATAAGCGTATGGTATTATTGATGAGGGCCAAAGCAACCACCATTAACAAACTGCAAAAAAACAAAATAACTACACTTATTTTTTGTACACTCTCATTGATGTTGTTGATGAGGTTTCTGTTATAAATAATTTCCTTCGTCAGGTGTGTTTCGGTAATTTCTTTCTGAATCCAACTCACACTATCCGAATTGGCATACTCTGCTTTTAAATGCACATTAATGGAAGCAAGCAAGGGATTAAAACCAAGAAATTCTATAAAATCTTCCCCCAAATCTTCTTTCAAACGTGCAGCAGCTTCCTCTTTTGAAACAAATTCCGTGGAACGCACATAGCTGGAAACATCCAGTGTCTTTTGCAATTTGGCGATATCTGCCTCTTTTGCATTATCATTTAAAATTATCTGAAAACCAATATTCTCTTTAATGTGATTGGAAAGCTGATTTGCATTCAAAATAATAATACCCAATAAACCCAGCATAAACAATACCAGGGAAAGACTCACAACAGTTGTAATTGTTGATCCTGCTAATCTACGTTTTGAATATTTATCTGACACACTTCTTAGATTGATTGCAACTAAATTAAACATTATCCTAACATTGAATTTTCTGAAATTAAAATTGAATAAACAATTTGTCGTTAATAACCCAAAATACCGCAAAATGAGAGTTGATAATAAGCGGGAAACAATTTATTGAAAAAAGTGATGAATTTCAATCGGAGCACGTGCGGCTGACGTCCACGAAAAGAGCGAACTGCAAATTTTTTAGGCAAGAAAGTGTGATTGCTCGTGTGAAAAAAAATTTGTAGTTGGTTTTCGTGGTGGGTTTCTGCCAACACACATACCCGCTCAAAAGTACACTGTACTTTTGCCGCTTTCTTTTGGCGGCAGCAAAAGAAAGAAAGAATCAAAGCGATTCGCTTAACGACATTGGGATGGGTGAAACTTAACCCGTATATTCGCAACAAAATAGATCAACGTTTTTATTCAGCATATGGAATACAATTTTAGAGAAATAGAAAAAAAATGGCAGGCATACTGGGCCGAAAATAAAACATTCAGAGCCGATAATGTTTCTGACAAACCAAAATATTATGTATTGGATATGTTCCCGTATCCAAGTGGTGCCGGATTACATGTAGGACATCCACTCGGTTACATTGCATCCGATATTTATGCACGCTACAAACGCTTGAATGGCTTCAATGTATTGCATCCCATGGGATATGATTCATTTGGTTTACCTGCCGAACAATATGCTATTCAAACCGGGCAACACCCTGAAATCACGACAAAAACAAACATCGCACGTTACCGTGAACAGCTCGATAAAATAGGTTTTTCATTTGATTGGGAACGAGAAGTTCGTACTTCCGACCCGGCTTATTACAAATGGACACAATGGATCTTTATCCAATTATTCAATTCCTGGTACAATACAGAAACAGATAAGGCTGAACCCATTGAAAAGCTGATTGAAAAATTTGAAAATGGAACAATCGCTTTTTCAGAAAATAAAACAAAAAAATGGGAAGAACTTTCTGAAAAAGAACAATCGGATATTTTATTAAACCATCGCTTGGCCTATTTGAGCGACACCATGGTAAACTGGTGCCCACAACTGGGAACAGTACTGGCAAATGAAGAAGTAAAAGATGGTGTTTCCGAACGTGGAGGATATCCCGTTGAACGCAAATTGATGAAACAATGGAGCCTTCGCATTACAGCATATGCTGATCGTTTATTAAACGATTTGGAAGGAATTGATTGGACAGAAAGTATCAAAGAAGCACAACGCAACTGGATCGGTAAATCAGAAGGCACGAGTTTAGTGTTTAGCATCGATCAGTTTACAGGCGAACAAATTGAAGTGTTCACCACGCGCCCGGATACGGTGTTTGGTGTGTCTTTCCTGACCCTTGCTCCTGAGCATGAGTTGGTACAAAAAATAACGACGGCTGAACAACGCAAAGAAATTGAAGCATACGTGCTGTTTGCAAAAAACAGGAGTGAACGTGAACGCATGGCCGATGTAAAAAAAATTACGGGTGCCTTTACCGGTGCTTATGCCTTGCATCCATTCACCAAACAAAAACTTCCGATCTGGATCGGTGATTATGTATTGGCTGGATACGGAACAGGAGCTGTAATGGCTGTTCCTGCACATGATTCAAGGGATTACGCTTTTGCGAAGCATTTTAATTTGCCGATACTTGAAGTCGTTTCTGGCGGAGATATCTCTAAAGAATCCTATGATGCAAAAGAGGGGAAAATCATCCATTCGGATTTCCTCAATGGATTGGAGGTAAAAGACGCTGTAAAAAAAG
>DAORKB010000252.1:0-4689 GCA_035439365.1 Bacteroidia bacterium | reverse complement strand
ACCTATATTGAAGAAATCATGCCTGCGAAGCTTCAGCTGAATTTAAAATATATTGAAGAAAAGAGCCTTGTCACTGATTTCAGAATTATTTTTAAGACCATACTTAAGATCATTAAATAGAACAACGATGAACAGCCTTCTCATTATTTCTGCGTTGTTACCCTCTTTTGTGATTATCTATATACTATGGTTAAAAAACAGGGAGCTCAAAAATTTCAAAAAAATTCGGCTCAAAAATTAAATGAACTGCAAACACAAGTAAATAGCTTTCAGCTGCGAAATATTGACTCCCGCTTAAATCCACATCTTCTTAAAAACATACTAAACTCTATTCAATCGCATGCCTATCAAACCTATTATTCAATTGATAAACTTTCCAATGTACTTGATTATTTTTTGTATGAAGGAAGAAAAAAATTTGTAAGTCCTAAAGAAGAAATCGAGTTTATTAAAAATTTAATTGAAATAAACAAAATAAAAATAAGCCCTTTATTTGATTTAGACTTTAAATATAAGGTGGATGAAACGGACCCAGTATACCAGCAAAATATATTACCTCCTTTGATTTCTGTGGATCTTGTAGAAAATGCTTTTAAGCATGCTGACCTCCAAAGTGGAGATGCATTCATCTCCATTCATATTGAGTTAAGAGAGAGTATATTTTTATTCTATGTATCCAATAAAATTTCCCATCAAAATTTCCCTAAAAAAGAAAACAGTGGGATTGGATATCAGAGTCTTGAATCGCAGTTAAATATTTTGTATAAGGATCGTTTCAAGTTGGAACGTAAGGTTCAGAACGGCGTTTACATTGCACAATTAAAAATAAATCTATTGAATTATAATGCTGAGATGTATTCTGCTGGATGATGAGTTGCCAGGACTCGTTTATTTAAAAATGCTTTGTGAACAACTTCCCAATGTAAAAGTTGTAAAGGCATTCAATGATCCTGAATTATTTTTGAAAGAGTCTGCAAACCTGGAATTTGATTTTTGTGTTGCTGATATTCAAATGCCCAAAATAAATGGGTTACAAATGGCTGTTTTCCTGAAACATAAACCTTTCATTTTTGTTACGGCTTATTCCGAGTTTGCTGCAGAGGCCTATGATATGGATGTTGTGGATTACATACGAAAACCGCTGCAGCAGGAACGCATACAAGCAGCCGTAAAAAAAGTAGAGAACAGACTATTGCAATCGAAAGAAAAAGAACAATCTTTTATCGTTAATACCGATCAGGGTAAGTCCATACTTTATTTCAAGGATGTTTTATACATTAGTACTTCAAGCATTGACTCGCGTGACAAAGAAGTATTTTTATCAAATGGCACGAGCATCCTGTTAAAAAATCTCAATTTCGAAAAACTACAACAACTATTACCCCGCCCCGAATTTCTGCGTATCAATAAAAAACAAATCGTTGCAAAAAAAATAATTAAATCCTACGCATCTACCAAACTCATCAGTACCATATTAGATCATACAGGAAAAGAATTGAACTTTAACCTGAGTGATTCATATAGAGAACTTGTGTTAAACATGTTGAAAACTTAATTTTATTACATATTTTTCCTTATTTATTACAAAAATCACTTGGCCTTATTCTTTCCTCTTTAAAAAAGACGATTTTTGCCCTGATTCTGCTCTCTAAAATAAATAGTTAAGAATTTTGTAAAGCTATGAGCAAATATAGGAACACGATATTTTACATTCTAACAATCGGTATTTTCTCGGTACTCATGTACTTCATTGTTTTTAAAGGCGGGACATTAGAAGCAGGAAGACAATTTAAAGTAGCAACGGAAAGCGGAAGCCAATGGGCCCACTTTATTACAGGCATGGAGGAAGCGATTAAACACCCTCTTGCATTATTACTTTCTCAAATTATTACGATTGTTATTGCAGCGAGAAGTGTTGGTTGGTTATTTACACGAATTGGGCAACCCGAAGTAGTTGGAGAAATCATAGCTGGTATTGTTTTAGGGCCATCTGTATTTGGACATTATTTTCCGGAATTCTCAACTCTTTTATTTCCGGCTAAATCGCTTGGTAATCTTCAGTTTTTAAGTCAGATCGGTTTGATCCTGTTCATGTTTATTGTTGGTATGGAGCTGGATACAAAAATTTTAAAATCCAAGGCACACGAAGCCGTAGTGATCAGTCATGCCAGCATCATCATGCCATTTGCCCTGGGAATGGGATTGGCGTATTACTTATATGCTAATTATGCACCGCCAAGTATCAACTTTTTATCCTTTTCTCTTTTTATGGGAATTTCTATGAGCATTACAGCATTCCCGGTGCTAGCACGAATCATAAGAGAACGAGGAATTCATAAAACACGTTTGGGAATGATTGTCATCACTTGCGCAGCAGCTGATGATATTACGGCGTGGTGTATTCTTGCGGCTGTAATTGCCATTGTAAAAGCAGGATCTGTTGTCAGCTCTTTTTATACAATAGCGATGGCATTACTTTATGTTTTCCTAATGCTTAAGCTTGTAAGGCCGTTTTTAAAACGTGTCGGTGATATTTATTCTTCACGCGAGAATCTAAGCAGACCCATTGTTGCTATTTTCTTTCTTTCACTTATTATTTCTTCATATCTGACGGAGATCATTGGTATTCATGCATTATTTGGTGCATTCATGGCGGGAGCCATCATGCCTGAAAATAGTAAGTTCCGAAGCATTTTAATCGAAAAAATTGAAGATGTTGCACTTGTTATTTTACTGCCCTTGTTCTTTGTGCTCACCGGTTTACGTACACAAATTGGCTTATTAGACGATGCACATGCCTGGCTCATCACGGGACTGATTGTTCTTACAGCTATCGCCGGAAAATTCTTAGGAAGTGCACTGGCAGCAAAGTATATGAGACAAAGTTGGAAAGACAGTTTAATGATTGGCGTCTTAATGAACACAAGAGGTTTAATGGAACTCATTGTGTTAAATATTGGATATGACCTTGGGGTCCTTTCACCTGAAATCTTTGCAATGCTTGTTATTATGGCCATTGTTACAACAGTTATGACAGGACCATCGCTAAATTTAATCAACCGTATTTTTGGCAAGAGTCCAGAGGACTTAGCAATAAAAGAAATAAGCACCTTTAAAATTCTTTTTTCATTCAGTAATCCGGAATCAGGCAAAAAACTATTATTATTAGCAAGCTCCTTTGTCAAAAAACTAAATGAAAATGTTTCGCTCACAGCAATGCATCTTTCATTGGCAAATGAATTAAACCAGTTCAATACGGATGAATATGAAAGAGAAAGTTTTGCGCCTATCCTGGAAGAATCAAAAAGATTAAATCAAAAAGTTACTACCTTATTTAAAGAAACAAAGGATGTAGAAGCTGATATAAGCAGTATTGCAAATCAAGGCGACTTTGATTTGCTACTTCTTGGTGTGGGGCAATCTATCTTCGAAGGAAGTTTACTTGGTAAAGTATTAGGCTTTACAAGCCGGATTATTAATCCTGAAAAAATCATAAACACTGTAACCGGTAAAGAAAAAATATTTGATCATTTACCGTTTGATGAACAAAGTCGTACCATTATTTCAAAATCAAGAGTTCCCGTTGGTATTTTCATGGACAGACAACTTATGAACCCCAAAAGTGTATTGATTCCTGTATTCAATGAGCACGATGATTATTTAATCAGATACGGTCAAAAATTGATTCAAAATAATAATTCTCAAATTACAATTATAGATACAACAGGCACTACCAAAAGATTTCCTGAACTAAATGAACGTATCCGGTCTATTGAACAAATTGCCCCAAACCACATTCGCCTGCAAACAACCAAAGAGATTACAAACCAGGTTTTAGCGCAATACGATTTAATGATCATCAGCTTAGATAGCTGGAAAAAGTGCGTGGATGAAAATGCCATTTGGTTAAAGGATATTACATCGACGTTGGTGATATCCAGATAAACTACTATCAATTTGCAAGCAGCGCGTGTCGTGTCTGTTCGAGCGTAGTCGAGAACTGAGCGATGGTTTTTATAGCAACTAAAGCTTGCACACAGTTCTCGACTCCGCTCGAACAGACATCATCGCACACTTCATCTTACTTTTATCCATTGTAACTTCTTCTACACTTTTCAAGACCACTTACCTAAACGTAAGCAATAATTAAGTCATTTTTAACATAAGAATGACAGTTTATATTCATTTGATATTTAATTTTGCACAATTGAATTTTACAAAATGGATAAACATTGCCTTGAAAATCAGATCTGCTTTAAATTATATGCACTTTCACGACAGCTTACAGGTCAATACCGTCCGCTGCTCGAAAGTCTTGACATTACCTACCCGCAATATCTTGTTATGATGGTATTGTGGAAAGAAAAAACCATTACTGTAAAGGAACTGGGAAATCGTCTTTATCTGGATAGTGGAACACTCACCCCCTTGCTTAAACGATTGGAGCAAAAAAAATTCATTTCACGAAAGCGTGATTCAACGGATGAACGTAGCGTGATCATCTCTCTATTAAAAGCCGGCAATGAGTTGCAACACAAAGCCAAGAACGTTCCTGATGTTTTGGGTAAATGTTTATCACTAAAAGAAAAAGCGTATATACAATTAAAAGAACAACTGGATGTTTTACTAAGCCAGCTAACCGTTGAAGAACAATAAATATGTCGGCTCGAAAAATAAAACTCAGTGTAT
>DAORKB010000251.1:0-4720 GCA_035439365.1 Bacteroidia bacterium | reverse complement strand
GCCTTTGCAATTTTTTTTATTTTTTTTATTGCGTAACCAAATGGTTTCCTATATATTTGTAACCGAATAGTTACATATTATACACAAATGGAAATCAGAAGAGACGTATTTCAAGCAATTGCCGATCCCAACCGGCGTGCAATCATTCGACTAATAGCCAATCAAAAACTAACATTAAATGGCGTAGCTGATCATTTTGATATCAGTCGCCCCGCTATTTCCAAACACATCAAAATCCTTACTGAATGTGGGTTGATAACCCTTAACCAGCAAGGACGTGAGCGGTATTGCGAGGCAAGGCTGGAAAAATTAAGTGAAGTGGCAGATTGGGTAAGTGAATACAAAAAATTCTGGGAAACAAAATTGGATGCCTTGGAAATTTATTTGGATCAATTGCAATCGAAGAAAAGACCCAAATCTCTTAAACCAAAACCAATTACAAAAAAAGGGAAACGTAAATCCTGATGCTAAAAACCAAAAACTGTAGAGAACATGGAAACAACAAAAAAAAATGTAGACGCTGCTACGGAGATAACTATCTCCAGATTATTAAATGCACCACGTGAGCTTGTATTTGAAGTATGGACCGATCCGGATCATATTAAAAATTGGTGGGGACCAAACGGATTTACCAGCACCATTCATAAAATGCAAATGAAACCTGCTGGCGAATGGGAACTGGTGATGCATGGTCCTGATGGAACAGATTATAAAAACAAAAGTATTTTCACGGAAGTTATAAAGCCTGAAAAAATAGTTTATGTGCATGAGTCAAGCCCAAAGTTTACCGCAACAGTTACGTTTGAGGCACAGGGAAACAAAACATTGTTAAACTGGACCATGAAATTTGAAACAGCCGAACAATTACAAAAAGTAGTGGAGGTGTTTAAAGCCGATCAGGGATTAAAACAAAATGTAGATAAATTGGAAGCATACGTAGTAGAAGGCAAAAGACCATTTGTAATTGAGCGAACATACGCGGCACCGGTAGACGTTTTATGGAAAGCTATTACAGATAAAAACGAAATGAAGAAATGGTATTTTGATCTGAAAACGTTTGAACCGGTTATTGGCAATGAGTCGGAATTTACCGGAGGTAAAGACGGGAGAAATTATCTGCATCATCTTAAAGTAACAGAGGTGATTGAGAATAAAAAAATAGCTTACACCTGGAAATACAATGAATATGATGGAATATCGCTGGTAACATTTGAATTGTTTCCTGAGGGAACAAAAACAAGATTGAAACTAACACATGTTGGAATAGAAAATTTCTCATCCAACGTGGCGGATTTTGCAAAAGAAAATTTTGTTGCTGGCTGGACAAAGATTATTGGGGAGAACTTGAAAAATTATTTAGAGGGGAAGTAATACAATCTGACAGGTTTGAAGTTACAACAGCGGTTTATGTTTATATAATTGATGAAGTTCAAAAAAGTGAACCTTTCAGGTTTAAAATTCAGTCGTTAAACCTGACAGGTTCCTTTTATTTAATACATCCAACTCTCAATACTCACACTGTTCTTACTCTCCACTCTCCCGATACTCCATCGGTGTTTGTTTCATGATCTTTTTAAATGCACGATTGAAATTGGAGAGGTTATTAAACCCCACCTGATAACATACTTCAGTTACTGCAGCATCTTCTTTTTGAAGCATCATGCAGGCATTGTTGATTCGAATTTCATTCAAAAATTCAATATATGTTTTACGGGTATGTGTTTTAAAGTACCTGCAAAAGGCAGTGGTACTCATATGTGCAATAGAGGCTACTTCATCAATGGTAATGATACGATGACTTTCATTGAATGTGAATTGAAAAACATCCATCATTCGTTTTCCTTCTTTTTCACTATAGGCTTCTGCATTTAAATGCTTGTTTAATACACGCGTGGTTTTGCTCTCAGAAAGAAGTTTTAAAATTTCAAACAGTTGCATGAATTTATCAAACCCTGAAGCAGTTTTTAATCTCCACATCAGGCTGGTAAGCATTGTCTTCGTATCTCCTTCCACCTTTAATCCGAATTTGGCCCGGTCTAAAAATTTTTTCAACACCTGTGTTTCTTTATAATTTAAAAACTGATCCTGAAATAGTTTCTCATTTGTAAAGAGTGACAAACTTTCTGCACGCATGTTTTTCTTTCCATCGAAATAAGCATCCGTATTTCGCATGACATGCGGTAAATTGGAACCAATGATAAAGATATCACCTGGTTTAAAATTTCCGATATAATCACCGGCGATAAACGTTCCTTCACTTTTTAATATAAGCGTAATCTGCAATTCAGGGTGCAAATGCAGCTTGTCATAAAAGTGGGGTAAGTTATCTGCCTCAAAGCGCATTAACTCTTTATCTGTAAATGCGAATCTAAATAAAACTGGTTTCATGGTATCATATAAGATGTATGCTGTATTATATTATCGTAAAAATAGTAAATTTTATACTACAAAGATAAAATAATACCAGTATTCGATAAAATTGTAAATCGCCTTCCACAAATCAGAAACTACATTTGTTTAAGTGAAATTTAAGTAGGTAAAAGCTTAACGAAAGATAAGTTCTCTAAATAAAAAATAGCTCTCTAAAATCGTTTTCTCTTTAAATTATTAAACATGAAAGCGCAATTTTTTAAATTAGTTTTGGCCGTTGGTCTGCTAGAGGGAACTAATCTATTTGCGCAGGAATTACCTTCACCTTCCAATTTTTGTAATGCATCCGAAGTGATGGCTCATTATTACCAAAGCAATCCCGAAGCTGTAAAAGAACGGGCGGCTAATGAAAAATTCACACAGGAATTTATTGCACATCCTGAAAAATTTGAACGGAAAAATGCAGTAGCAAGAAGAAAATATGTAATCCCATGTGTATTTCACGTATATGGAACAACACAAGGTGGAAAACAGTGAGTTTAAGTGTTATTCAGAATGCATTAAAAAACTGGGTAAATAAAGATTTTACAGGAAAAAATAGCGATTGGGGAACAATCCATTCTAAATTTCTCTCCATTCGCGATACTTTAGATATAGAGTTTGCTTTAGCTAAACTAGATCCGGATGGCAAAGCTACAACAGGTGTTGAATTTTTCTCTGCAAAATCAGGTTTTGGAAATGATTCCGGATATGATTCCCAGATTAAAGCAGATGCTTGGGACAATTATTCTTACTTTAATATATATGTAATGAATGATCTTCTTGCTGATGGTAACACGGGAAGATCAGGTGTATGCTGGTATCCTGACACAGATATGTCAGACAATAATTTGGCGCGTTGTGTTTATAACGGAGCTTATCTTGGATCAAATACCACACAGGAATTTGCTTCTGCTTTAACTCACGAATTTGGAACATTTTCTCAATTTGATTCATCCATTTGAAAATGGTTGTGGTGTTGAGAATGATTATGTAAATGATACTCCTACATGCAATTCACAGCAAGGTTGTCATAGTTCCAGTACCGCAAATAGTCCTTTGAATTGCAAGAGTCAGCTTATAAACTCAGAAAATTATATGGACTATAGTGGGGCTTACGGATGCTACAAAATGTTTACACAGGGGCAAGTAACCCGCATGAAAGCTGCATTGGAAATGCCATCCCGTGTTACGTTATGGCAAGACGAGAATCTTATTAAAACGGGGCTTTTAACACCAACAGGTGTTCCGGTAACAACAGTTGCATCAATTAGCATGGGGGTGTATCCAAATCCATCTGAAGGGCAGTTTAACTTGTATATTGAAAACGAAATACAAATGAATTATACTGTTACCGTTTCTGATGTGTTGGGGAAAATTATCTCTACCCAAATAATTGCAGTGAGCGGAAATGACAATTCAACGATTGATTTAAGGCAACAGCCTGCCGGAATATACTTTTTGAATGTGGCTACACAAGACACACAAAAAGTGATGAAGCTGATAAGGGAGTAATTAGGCCCTGTTTAGTTGAGGGGGAAGCACCTGCGAATGAAAATTTCGTGGGTGTTTTTCTTTTTTTAACCTGCTTGTTCAAAAAAAAAATATGTTAAAAACAAAAATTTTGAAAAAAATCAGCTATTTTTACATCTACTGTTAGGTGAATTTTTTCAAGGTTAATTTGTTTGTTAGTGACCTGTTTGTTTCTTATTATCCAATAAGATTAGAAAAAATTCTAAAAGGGGTGAGCAATCACCCCTTTGTATTTTTCCTCAATCCTCACTCTGACGCTCTCACTGACTCAGACACTACGTTGCTATATTAAATAAAACACTACTTTCGTACTTCATTTTATTTAACATTCCCATGTCCGCAAAAAAAATTCAAAACCTTATTGCATCTTCACTTGTTGCAATGCTATTCGCGTCACCCGCTTGTGCACAAAAGCACGACACGGTGCCCAAACACCTTTCTTCCCGGATTGGTTTGATTGACACAGCATCTGATCCTCAATTGCAGTTGCCTCAACCTTACGCCACAAAATCAGTTGATAACAGGAGCCAGGTAATTGGCTGGAAGGATGGGCACCAACCCATTGCACCTGCAGGTTTTAAGGTGAGTAAATTTGCCGACGGTTTTAACAATCCACGTTGGATATACATCGGACCCAATGAAGATGTATTTATTTCAGAAGCATCTACGCGACCAACCACTGCTAACAGAATTACATTGTTAAGAGATGAAAATAAAGATGGGACATATGAAATAAGAGAAACATTTTTAAGTCAGCTCAACCGGCCTTTTGGTATGC
>DAORKB010000250.1:2891-4765 GCA_035439365.1 Bacteroidia bacterium | reverse complement strand
CCAAGACCCATTCCGGCATTTTTTGTTGTAAAATTGGGAGTAAATATTTTATGAATCACGGAATTGTCTATCCCAATCCCATTATCAGTAACGATAACAAGGAAATTATCTTTTTCAGATTTTAACACAACCTTTAGTAAACCCTTTCTTGTTTCCGGAATTGCCTGAACTGCATTTTTCAAAAGGTTGTTAAATACACGTAGCATTTGTTCCCGATCTGCAAGTACAAAAGCATCTTCTTCTAACTCGGATTTAAATTCCAATTGTATGTTTTCCAGATCACGGAACAAAGAAAGAGCTGTTGTAAGTGTTTGGTGTAAATCAATTTTTTCATAGTTGGCCCTCGGCATTTTTGCAAAGTTTGAAAATTCTGTAGCAATGCTTGAAAGCGTATCTATTTGATCAATAATTGTTTTTGTTACCTCTTCCATCCGTTTGTCCATATCCGGAGCATGATCTTTCCATGTTCGCTGCAAATGCTGAAGACTTAACTTCATGGGTGTTAATGGGTTTTTGATCTCGTGAGCCACTTGCTTGGCCATTTCTCTCCATGCACTCTCCCTTTCAGATTTGGCAAGTAGTTCAGCACTAATCGATAATTCTTGTATCATACGATTGTATTCAATTACCAGACTTCCAATCTCATCCTTTTCCTGCCATTCAATAGGCTCATTGGTTCGCCCTAATTTGATATTACTTAATTTATCCTGAATTAATTTTAAGGGCTTTGTAACATAATTGGAAATGAAAATGGCAATAACGATAGATAATGCAAATAATAAAACATAAATGTTGATGAGGGCAACCAGAAAACCAGAAATCTCTTTTTCTAATTCATTTTGCTTTGCGAAATAAGGAAGATTTAAATAAGCCAATAGCTTCCCGTCTTTATTTTTTAATGGAATGTAGGCAGACAAGTATTCGAGGTTACCAATTCGTTCATCGTGTATGAATTCGGTTTTTCCCAGAATGGCAATTTGTAAAAAGGCTTCAGGATTCATTTTTTTTGAGGTCAACCCTTCGTCAAATACTTTTGGACGCGATGAAGCATAAAGATTTCCATTTGGATCATATAAATTAATATCTGTAAAAAACACAGCTGATAACCGTTTCATAACGAATGAAGAATATTCATAAAGATCTTTATTTAAAGCACTTTCAGGTGGTAACCGATTTTCTACTTCCATTAAAACGGAATGAATTTTTTCACTGATGTTTTCTCTGTTTTTAGTTTCAAACTGTTGATTGATATAATAAATAGTACCTCCACCAAATAGTGCAAGGGAAACTAACACAATAAGTACCAGCAAAACCTGGATGCGATATTTTAAGCTAAGGCTCTCAAAAACTTTATTCATGGAAAGATGCCTGAAAAAAAGAATGGATAAGAGGAGCAAGCTAAAGAATGCAAACAAATAAGAAAAGGTTGTTATTTTACCGATAAGTCCTATGTCACGTTGGCTTAAAACGATTAATACAAATGGGTCGGGTCTGTACAGCAAATGATTAAAACCATCTTTGATAATAAAATCAAACGGGTTTTCCTTCACCTCAAAATCATGACCGGTTATACTATAAGAGTATTTGCCGTATTGCGTAATAAGCCTATTGCTTCTGTATTTTGCATACGAATAGTTTGCTAATTCCTGCGATAATCCAACATTACGATCGAGCAACAATTCCGGAAAACCGATTTCATCGGAAATAAATTTTCCATCCAACTCAATGTACAAGGTTCCAAACTTGGCTTTGTTGCTTTTGAAAAAAGGTAATTTTGCCAGGTAGCTGATTTTGCCTGAAACATTATTAATAAAGAAGAAATCAGGACTTGCTGTTCTGGAACCATCACCTGAAATCAACTCATCAAAATAAAG
>DAORKB010000250.1:0-2791 GCA_035439365.1 Bacteroidia bacterium | reverse complement strand
TCTGCAGCAATTTTTTGAGCGTAAATTTTTCGGCTTTCTTCTTCTTTTAATCGTGTGTATTTTAAAAGAACATGAACTGTATAAAGTGTAAATAAAAACACTAAAAAAATGATTCCCGAAAAAGGATAAATAATACTTCGGTATTTGATAAAAAGAATTAACAATAAAATAACAAATGGCCAGAATATGATAACCAGATCACGACTTCCAAGTAAATGATAAACAATAGTATGGATAACAGCAGAAAGTATAAAAATGAGGACAACCTCTTTTACCGTTAAAGACAACTGCTGAATAACTGCAATCAGTTTGTCGGAAAGCAGAAAGTAAATAAACAAAAGAAGAGCAATTACAACAATGCTGACAAAACTGTAAATGTTAAGGCTAAAAAAATTATTAATGTTAAAGGATATACTGGAGTTTTTAATCAGCCCCGTAAACAGGCTCGTGATCACCCATGAAATCCAGAAATAGCAAAGAAACAGAAAAAGAGTAAATATTTTCTTGTAACTTGACTTTAAACGAAGAATAAAAGAAGGCGCTGTATACTCTGTATAAAAAATGAAAGAAAAATAAAATAAGAGTACAATATTGATCAATAAATCACCAAGTGATGATAACCAAATAGAAGAGGAGTCGCCATATATTTTGGGATGAAAAAGATCAAAGCAATAAAATGATTCCGGAAAATTATACCGTATGCAAACATAACGAAACAGTGAAAGAGCAGCGAGAAAGAGAAAAACACCATTGTTTTTTCCGATATGGTTTCCGATAGCAAGACAAAAATTTTTGAGATAAATGATTAATAGAAAAAATGCAATAATATTCAGGATACAGGATAAATAGGAAATAAATGAAATGGTATCGTCTGTACTAAATTTGAGGGAGAACAAATAATCTCCATTTTTGTTTTTGACCGCATTTTCGGATTGAGAACTACCAATGATAAGCTTCGTTTCAATAGGAAGAGAAAAATCTTTTTGAAATTCATTGGTTAAGTATTTATTCTGATAAGGAAATTCATTTTTGATAAGTACCAAACCAACAATGGTTTTTGAGGTAGAGGAGTTTGTATGCGGATGCATTACTTCAAACCAGCCATTTCTGAGTTTGGCCATTTTTGTATCCAAACAAACTTCTTTTATCCAATTTTCAACAGCGATGGAATTGTCGCTCCAAAATTTCAATGTATCGTTTTCATAAATTAACAAAGCGATGCCCTGTTTTTCTAAAAGAGAATTATAATAAGAAGGTTTTTGTTTGAATAATTCGTTAAAATTTTTTGTTTCTGCTTCTTTTGCAAGAAGCAACATTTCCTGATCTAAACGTTGTTCCTTTATGTGCAATGTTTTTTCGAAAGCGTGAACGGTGCTGATGTTACCTGAATTATAGTAACGTGAAAGAAAGTGCGCTCCTGTAAAAAGTACAAGGGCCAGGAGTATGAAAAAGTGTTTATTTTTGGAAAAATTTTTCAATAAAAAGGGTTTGATGTACATTTACCGCCAATGAATTTTTGAAAGAATTGTAACAGCTTTCAAAATGCAAATGTCAGCAAAAAAAAGTTTACTTTACCTCACAAACTGTACCACGCAATAATGACAAGTAAGCAGAAAGCAGAGGCACCAGCCAAAACAAAAATAATAGATTTTAAATCAATACGCGATGTGAAAGGTTTTACATTGCAGGCTTTACTACTAATTGTTATAGGATTGGTGTTCTATTCAAACTCATTTATGAATGAATATGCGCTGGATGATGGAATTGTGATTGAAAAGAATCAATACGTGCAGGAAGGCTTTAGAGGCATACCCAAAATATTTAAAACAGATGCGTATGACAGTTTTTACAAACAAATGAATGCAGGGCAGCAGCTGTCGGGAGGAAGATACAGACCTTTATCCATCGTTACGTTTGCCATTGAACAGCAACTGTTTGGAAGCAGTTTAAAAGAAAAAAGTGAAAAAAAGATTGCCGGACCGTATGTTGAACTTGCTACCTTAAGGCATGTTGGGAATGTTTTGGCTTTCGTTTTTTCAGTATTGGTATTGCTGTATTTTTTAAGAGAATTTATTTTCAAAGAGAGTGTCTTCACAGCATTTGGTATAGCATTCCTTTTTCTGATTCATCCTATCCATACAGAAGTGGTAGCAAATGTGAAAAGCAGGGATGAGATCCTATCCCTTTTGTTTATTTTTCTCACATTGATTCATGCATTTCGGTATTGGGAAAACAGAAACAACAAAAATTTAGTGTTGGGCATCTTGTATTATTTTCTGGCACTGTTGTCCAAAGAGTACGCGATCATGATGGTTGTTTTGATTCCGATGCTGTTTTATATAAAGAGAAACGAAACACTTGTCAACGCAATTAAATCAATGCTGCCCTTTTTGGCCATTGCTGTTGTTTATTTTTTGATTCGTTTTTCAATTGTTGGAAAAGGTGCAAGTATGGAAAATACGGATGTATTAAATAACCCGTTTAAATTTGCCACCCCTGATCAGCGCTGGGCAACAAAAATAGAAATTCTTAATCATTACCTGCGTTTGCTTTTTTATCCAACACCTTTGTCGAGTGATTATTCATATAACACCATACCGTATACAAATTTTTCTGACCCCAAGGTATGGCTGTCAGTGTTCATTCATTTATCAATGATTGTTGCAACCGTTGTCTTGTTTGTTAAACGCAACATTTTAGCCTTCGCTTTTGCATTTTACCTGGTGTATTTAGCACTGATTTCTAACCTGATTATGGACATTGGTGCCACCATGGGCGAACGATTGATTTA
>DAORKB010000249.1:0-4776 GCA_035439365.1 Bacteroidia bacterium | reverse complement strand
TTTGGAGTGGAGCGTATGACGCGATACATCTGCAAATTGCAGGATATTGATCAGGCTACCTTGTTTTCCAGAAAACCATTTAGCCAACCGATTTTCTAATTATAATTTGATTGATTGATAATTAGTAAGAACGAGTTGTTCGTCAAGGCGAACAGCTCGTTCTGTTTTAATTTTTTTCAATCGCCGAAACATCTTTGAAATCACCATTGTCCCATCCTGCAGAGACATTTATTTTAGTTTGGAATTTCAAAAATAAGGCTTTATTAATTTTGATTCGTGTAATCTCATCGATTGTAAGTGCACAATAGGCCATTGGTAAAATCCAATCTAAAAAATAGAAATCTTCTTTTGGGTGATGCTCTTTTATAATTCTACTCATTGCATTCAATAACGGAGGCGAGGCATATCTATCTTCGGGTAAAAAGGTGGCATCTGAAGCCCACTCGTTATCATTTTCTTCGTATTTTTCTGAACCAGTTAAATGAATCGCATATCGGTCTTCTTCATCATCTGTTAACTCGATAATTCCAACCCATAAAGAAATGATCGCATCCGGAAGATTAGCGTTCAAAACAAGGTTTTCAAACCACATTACAATCTGTTCTTGTTCACCTTCAACATCTAATTCGCGAAGGAGTTTCCATGATTTATTTGGAACTAGTTGCTCATGAAAATCAATAATTTTATTCCAGGAATCTTTTATTGGTAGTTTTAAACTTAATACATGTTCGAAAGTACTCCAGGATGAATCGTGATTAAATTCTGTTTTATTATCCATTCTTTTACTTCAGCTTATTCATCAACTCCTTCATCTGTTTCACATTCTCTTCATTACACAAATTCCCGATACTTCCCTCATGTGTATGCTTTGCTTTCGTAGAGGGTTTAAAAGAACCCTCTTCAATGGCTTTTCCAATTTTTTTGTATGCATCTCTAAACGGTACACCGGATAATACTTCTTCATTCAAGACTTCCACACTAAATAAGTATTTGTATTTCTCATCCTTCAAAATATCATCTTTCACTTCAATGTGATTTAACATCAACTCGGTTGTTTCAATGCAATTTTTTAACTCTACAATAGCTGGAAACAAACTTTCTTTCGTCAACTGCATATCACGATGGTACCCGGAAGGCAAGTTATTAATCAACAATGTCAACTCATTTGGTAATGCCTGAAGTTTGTTGCATTTTGCACGGATCAATTCAAACACATCCGGATTTTTTTTATGCGGCATGATGCTGCTACCCGTTGTTAAATTATCGGGGAAGGTAATAAATCCAAAATTTTGGTTGATGTACAAACAAATATCATAAGCCAGTTTTGAAAGTGTAGCTGCTACAGAAGCCATAGCTACTGAAACAATTTTTTCTGTCTTTCCTCTTGTCATTTGTGCATACACCACATTGTGATTTAAGGTTTTGAAATTCAACAATTTCGTTGTTTTTGTACGGTCGAGCGGAAAAGAAGATCCGTAGCCGGCTCCGGAACCTAATGGGTTTTTATTAGCAACATTATATGCTGCAAGTAATAGTTCCATATCATCAACCAGGCTTTCTGCATAAGCACCGAACCACAACCCAAAGGATGATGGCATAGCAATTTGTAAATGTGTATATCCCGGTAATAATTTCGCTTTATGTGTTTCACTTAATTTAATCAGCTGATCAAACAATGAACTTACTTTGCTTGCTATTTCTTTTACTTCATAACGCAAATACAATTTAATATCAACCAACACCTGATCATTACGCGATCTTCCACTGTGAATCTTTTTGCCAGCTTCTCCAATACGTTGCGTAAGCATCAATTCGATCTGGGAATGGATATCTTCTACTCCATCTTCAATTTTAAATTTCCCTTGTTTTATTTCAGTCAGAATTTTCTTTAACTCTCCATGAATCAGTGTTAATTCTTCTTTGGTCAATAAACCGATGGACTCCAACATTTCAGTATGTGCCAGGGATCCCAATACATCAAACTCAGCAAGCACAATATCCAGCTCATTATCTTTTCCTACCGTAAATTTTTCAATCCACTCAGAAGTTGTATTGTTGTCTTTTTGCCAAAGTTTCATGGTATTCTAGTTTAATTGGATTTCTTAATTAATTTGAATGCGACGTCGCTACAACGATGTCGCACGAAGCAGCATTTTTACATACAGTTCAATACCTTCCTTTAATTCATTGATGTAAATAAATTCATCTGCTGTATGTGAACGGGCAGAATCTCCCGGCCCTAATTTTAATGAAGGAAAATTCATCAATGCCTGATCCGATGTGGTTGGTGAACCGTATGTTGTTCGTCCTAATGCAAGTCCTGCTTTCACAATCGGATGCTCTTTTGAAATAGAGGAAGGGGTCAACCTCACTGAGCGCGGTCTTACTTCGCAAGAAACATGTTGCTGAATGATATCCAATACTTCGTCATTTGTATAGGCATCCGTTATTCTCACATCTACTGTAAACTCACATTTATCAGGCACCACATTATGCTGTGTTCCGGAATGAATAATGGTTACACTCATTTTAATTGGCCCCAATGTTTCTGATATTTTGGGAAACTTATATGTTTGGAACCATTGTATATCTTTTAATGCTTTGTAGATGGCATTCTCTCCTTCTTCTCTTGCAGCATGACCTGATCGGCCATGAGCGGTGCAATCAATAACAAGGAGACCTTTCTCTGCAATCGCTAACTGCATTAGAGTAGGTTCTCCGACAATTGCAAAATCAATTTTACCCAATTCCGGAAGAATACATTCCACTCCATTTTTTCCGGATATTTCCTCTTCTGCAGTAGCTGCATAAATAAAATTATAGGCCGTATCCAATTCATAGAAATAAAGAAAACTGGCCAATAGTCCCATCAATGGGCCACCCGCATCATTGCTTCCCAATCCGTACAACTTCCCATCTTTTTCAATTGCTTTAAAAGGGTCCAATGTATAACCCGAATTTGGTTTCACCGTATCGTGGTGGGAATTCAGTAAGATGGTTGGCTTTTCTTTATTAAAATGTTTATTTGTTGCCCAAACATTATTTAGCTTCCGGGTGGTTAAAACACCTTTCGCTTCTAAAAACTGTTGAATAAGATCTGCAGTAAAATTCTCTTCCCTGCTCAAAGATGGTGTTTCAATCAATTGTTTTAGCAACAACAGCACCTCTTCCGATAATTGATTGAGCCTTTGTTTATCCAGCAATAAGCTTTGTTCCTGCGGGTTTGGTTTCATGTGTTGTTTCTAATAAATCGTTTGAGTGTGCGATTACAACTGATTTTACACCGTTCTGAATTGCTTCAAATGCATTGTCCAGCTTCGGAATCATGCCTTTTGAAATTATTCCGTCTTTCAACAGCTCTTTATAATTTTGTGGAGTAATCGTTTCAATAACTGAGTTTTCATCTTCCACATCTTTTAGCACACCTTTTTTCTCAAAACAGAAGTTAAGTTGCACAGAATAAAAAGGAGCCAATGCAACTGCCAATGCCGAAGCAATGGTATCCGCATTGGTATTTAATAACTGTCCACTCCCATCATGTGTAATCGCAGAAAAAACGGGTGTCACACCCATTCTCAACAGATTACTCATAAAAATGGTGTTCACACTTTTGGGATGGATATCGCCTACAAAACCATAATCAATTTCTCCGACCGGACGTCTTGTTGTTTGAATTGCATTTCCATCTGCTCCGGAAAGACCAATGGCGTTGATATTTTTTGCCTGCAAGGATGCTACAATTTGTTTATTGATAATCCCTGCATAAATCATTGTGGCCACTTTCAAGGTTTCTGCATCGGTAATACGGCGACCATTTACCATCTGTTGAGGGATGTTCATTTGGTTTGCCATATCAGTGGCCATTTTCCCTCCACCATGTATCAGAATTTTTGCGCCCAGGATATTAGTAAAATCCTTTAAAAATTTTTCCAGTGCCTCGGGATTATCAATTACATTCCCCCCAATTTTTACGATATAAAGTTTTTGCATACTACAGTGCTTCTAATACATTTTTTAATACTGCCTGCGCGGAAAATAAGCGGTTGAATGCCTGCTTCTGAACCAATGAATTCGGTCCATCCAGGATCTCATCACTTAACTCCACATTTCTGCGAACAGGTAAACAATGCATTACTTTTGCGTTGTTCGTTATTTTTAATTTCTCATTTGTTAACATCCAATTGGTATCGGTACACAAAATTTTACCATAATCATTGTATGCCGACCAGTTTTTCACGTAAATAAAATCTGCATCACGCAATGCTTCGTTTTGATCCTGCACTATTTTTGCTCCCTTTGTAAATTCTGTTGCCAGCTCATAATCCTTAGGGTGTGTAATTGTAAAATCTACATCTATTTTACACATCCATTCGCTAAACGAGTTGGATACAGCCTGAGGCAATGGTTTAATGTGAGGTGCCCAGGTAAGAACCACTTTCGGTTTTCTTTTCTCTTTCCATTCTTCACGAATGGTAATAACGTCCGCTAAACTTTGCAAAGGATGAAGCGTAGCACTTTCCAAACTCACAATAGGTACTTTGCAATAGGTTTTAAATTTCTTCAACACATTTTCACTGTAGTCCTCTTCCTTACTTTTTAAAGTCGGAAAACAACGTATACCAATTACATCACAATATTGCCCCATCACAGCAGCTGCATCCTTAATATGCTCCACCGTTGTGCCGTTCATTACTGCACCTTCCTCCATTTCCAATGCCCAACCCTCTTTGTCAATATTCATGACCATGACATTCATTCCAAAATTCATTGCCGCCT
>DAORKB010000248.1:0-4796 GCA_035439365.1 Bacteroidia bacterium | reverse complement strand
TGTGCATGGTGTTTTTTGTTGTTGCAGTATTTTTAAGCCGAGAAGGCTCTTTTAGCTTTAACGTTTTGCAGGGGCAATTTTTTTCTTAGGCTTATCTGCACTTTGCAGTGTGTTTGCAGTATCAGCAAATTGATAGGGGTTATTTTCTTTATACTGGCTGTTGTCAACACCCCAGTAGGCGGTAAGCTGCATTCCCCAGTAGGAGGCAAGCTGTCTTCACGAGCTGAAGTTTAATCGAGGCGTAGGCGCCAAGTTGTGTGCAGCTTTTAGTGTGTAAGGTACTTGGTGTCTATGTTGTTTGTAAGTTGTACTTACCCTCTTCGTCAATCGTAGCTTTAGCGTAGATTGATTTCAGTAATCGAAGCGATAGCGAAGATTAACGAATTCCCGGATTTGATATAATTTAAATCACATCCAAATACAATGAATTCCAAAACAAACTCGTTCCCCATCTTTGGCAGCATGTATTTCTTCTATTACTTTAAAGAATGATGATGTATATCTTGAGGAGGTATCTTTTTTTCTAATGAATAAGATTAGATGCTTTACCACACCGTCAGTACTCACTACCTCTGAAAGTCCCGAAGACAAGAGGAAAGCACAGAAGTGGGGGTTTACTTCTGATTTTAAAACCAAACCATTAACAAAGCCGATGATGGAAGAGATTTTAAAAAAGCATTTTCCTGAATAATTCTTCTAATCGTTTATCGGGAATTTATTTGATAAAAAAACAAATGAATGAAATCAAAGATTAAATTTGTGCTCAAACAAATTATTTATGAGCAAACAATCGCCCACCCTTCATGAAGTTCAGCAGTTAGTAGACAATTGGATCAAAACCCATGGTGTTCGTTATTTTAGTGAACTTACCAATATGGCTATTCTTACAGAAGAAGTAGGCGAAGTGGCTCGCATTATTTCGCGTCAGTATGGAGAGCAATCATCGAAGAAGAAAGAAAAAGATAAAAAACTGGCGGATGAACTGGCCGATGTTTTTTTTGTGTTGGTATGTCTGGCAAATCAAACAGGGATAGATTTAACAAAAGCATTTGAAAAAAATATTGAGAAGAAAACAAAGCGCGATGGGGGGCGACATAAGAAGAATAGAAAATTGAAAAATTAGTGCACTAATAACGCAAGCAGACAAACCGTTAAATAAGAACCGTTTCTAAATGCATGAATGATTTTATTTAATTCAGATCTCTCGCACTCACACTCAATTCTAAAAAAATAATTCCATCCCGGAGGGATTACATTATGTATTTCTTTTCCTTTTCTTTTTGTCTTGAAACAAAAAGAAACAAAAAATTCAAGAAAGCATAATCGGGCCCCCCACTAGCAGGCGCTGCTCCGTATGCTTTCAGGCCTTACGCGCCGCACAGATTTTCTATTCTACCCCGAAAGCCTTATTTGTAAAAGATAATTGTAACACTCCTATTGTTTAATCGTGTGGTGAACTGCAATTTGATGATGAACGCGGGGAGGAATGGCGCTTTGTTGGGGAGGCTCTGTGCGGTCAGGTGAGAGGAAGACGTATTAGCCGCGTAAGCTTGTGGGATTGTCTTCCTCGCAGGGACACATTAAAGCCTTGAATTTTTTGTTTCTTTTTGTTTCAAGACAAAAAGAAAAAGAAGAATATTGATAGTGGGAGAACAGTTCAGATAAATGTTACAACATACCGACTCTGAATTTTTGTGATCCCTCCGGAGTTCTCCCGATAACAAAACAAAAAATCCCCTGCAACATGCAAGGGATTTTTTTCTAAACGGTATGAAATTCGAATATTAAGCTTCAGCAAGTATGGTAATTTTGTTGTGTAATACTTCCACAACACCGCCATTGATTTCAAAATTTTCTACTTTTTTAGAAGCTTCTGTTACTTTTACAGTGCCTTGTTTTAAAGTAGCAATAAGTGGTGCGTGATTTTTCAAAATACCAAAAGAACCTTCGGCACCTGGAAGCTTTACTGCTTCAACGTCACCGCTGTATACTTTTTTTTCTGGCGTTATTATTTCTAAATGCATATGTTCTATTAATTTTTGAAATCAATAACTATTTACTTTCTGCTAAAATTTTCTTTCCTTTTTCAATTGCATCTTCAATTGTACCAACAAGGTTGAATGCAGCTTCTGGATATTGATCCACTTCACCGTTCAAGATCATGTTGAAACCTTTGATGGTATCTTCAATCGAAACAAATACACCTTTTAATCCGGTGAACTGCTCAGCAACGTGGAAAGGTTGAGATAAGAAACGTTGAACACGTCTTGCACGGCTCACTACCAATTTATCTTCCTCAGATAACTCGTCCATACCAAGGATGGCGATGATATCTTGTAATTCTTTATAGCGTTGTAAGATTTGTTTCACACGTTGAGCTGTTCCATAGTGAGCATCACCAAGAACGGCTGGAGTTAAGATACGGGATGTAGAATCCAATGGATCCACCGCAGGATAAATACCAAGCTCAGAAATTTTACGGTTCAATACCGTTGTTGCATCTAAGTGGGCAAATGTTGTAGCCGGAGCCGGATCGGTTAAGTCATCCGCTGGTACATATACCGCTTGTACAGAAGTGATGGATCCACGTTTTGTAGAAGTGATACGTTCTTGCATCAATCCCATCTCTGTTGCTAGTGTAGGTTGATAACCTACCGCTGATGGCATACGACCTAATAATGCAGATACCTCAGAACCTGCTTGAGTAAAACGGAAGATATTATCAATAAAGAATAAGATATCACGTCCGCCGGATTTTTCATCACCATCACGGAAATACTCTGCCATTGTTAATCCTGATAAAGCAACACGTGCACGTGCTCCTGGAGGCTCATTCATCTGACCGAATACGAAAGTTGCCTGAGATTTAGCTAATTCAGCTTTGTCAACTTTGCTAAGATCCCATCCACCACTTTCCATGGAATGTTTAAATGCTTCACCATATTTTACGATACCGGATTCGATCATCTCACGTAACAAGTCGTTTCCTTCACGTGTACGCTCGCCAACACCGGCAAATACTGAATATCCTTCGTGACCTTTTGCAATGTTGTTGATCAATTCCTGGATCAATACGGTTTTACCTACACCGGCACCACCGAACAAACCAATTTTACCACCTTTTGCATAAGGCTCTAATAAGTCAATAACTTTAATACCTGTAAATAATACTTCAGTAGAAGTAGAAAGATCCTCATATTTAGGTGGATCGCGGTGAATTGGGTTACCGCCTACGTTAGAAGCTTCGGAAATACCGTCAATCGCTTCACCTACCACGTTAAATAAACGTCCTTTTACCTGATCACCAACAGGCATTGTAATACCAGCACCTGTAGCTGTAACAACCATACCTCTGTATAAACCATCTGTAGAGTCCATTGCAATGGTACGAACAGATTGTTCACCAATATGCTTTTGAGTTTCAAGAATAATTTTCTGGCCGTTTGGTTTAAGAACTACGAGTGCATCCAGAATGTTTGGTAATGCAACTCCGCCTTCGAAACTTACGTCAACCACGGGACCAATTACCTGTATGATTTTGCCTGTTTGTTTTGACATCTTATGATAAAGTATTATTAGGTTTTTAAAATCGAGTGCAAAAGTACTTTATTTTTTTTAGCTAAAAAAGTGATTTTTGATGTTTTTATAATTAATTTCGGGCTGTTAACATTCCTTGTTTTTAATGGAGAAGAATCAACCATTTAGCAGTATTTTTAGCGAAATTATCGAAACGTGTTTAAAAAATGCCTTGGTTCAACCTAACTTCTTGAAATGAAAGTTTATACCAATATTGATGATTTTAAGGGAGTTAAGAGTCCGATTGTTACCACCGGAACATTTGATGGTGTACATTTGGGGCATCAAAAACTGATTTCCCGCCTAAAAGATGTGGCCCGGGAAGAAAACGGAGAAACCGTATTACTCACTTTTTCTCCACACCCCCGAATGGTGCTCTTCCCGGATGATAATGAGCTGAAACTCCTCAACTCCTTACCCGAAAAAATAGAGCTTTTAGAAAAATATGGGGTGGATCACCTTATTATATACCCTTTTACAAAAGAGTTTTCCAGACTAACGTCCACTGAGTTTGTTCGGAACATCCTGGTAAATAACATTCAAACCAAGCGCCTGGTGATTGGGTACAATCATCATTTTGGAAGAAACCGGGAAGGATCTTTTGAGCATTTAAAGGAATATGGACCTTTATACGGTTTTGAAGTGGAAGAAATACCAGCAAAGGATATCGATCATATTCAAATCAGCTCTACCAAGATCCGAAATGCCCTATTGATTGGCGATGTGAAAACAGCAACCAACTACCTGGGGCATGAATATACCCTTACAGGAACCGTTGTAAAAGGCAAACAACTGGGAAGAACAATTGGGTATCCAACTGCTAACCTGCTAATCAATGATCAATATAAGCTGATCCCGGGTGATGGTGTATATGCCGTTAAAATAAAACACAACAACAATTACTATGGTGGCATGCTGAACATTGGTAACAATCCAACGGTTGAAGGCAAAGGCAAAAGCATTGAAGTAAATATTTTTGATTTTGATAAAGTCATTTATGGAGATGAAGCCACGATCTACTTTATTGAACGCTTACGCGATGAGGTGAAGTTCAAAAACCTGGACGACCTAAAAGAGCAATTGGCAAAGGATAAAAAAGAATCGCTAAAGTTGATTGATGCAACCATTTTACACAAGGCATAAATTAACAAATATAATTCTGAATTGTTGCGTAGAATGATTAACTTAGTGCCAGTAGCCACTAAGTGTGTAAGCTTTCA
>DAORKB010000247.1:0-4798 GCA_035439365.1 Bacteroidia bacterium | reverse complement strand
GTAACCATTCTACCGGTAAAATGGGTTTTGCACTTGCAGAAGAGTGCGCCAATCTTGGGGCCGAGGTATCTTTAGTTTGTGGCCCCACAACATTAACAACAACCAATAAATCGATCAATCGCATTGACATCACCTCAGCAGAGGAATTGTATAACGCTGCAGTAAACGAGTTCAAAACCGCAGATGTATCGATACTTTCAGCAGCAGTTGCCGATTTTAAACCAGATACCATTGCCAAACAAAAAATAAAAAAAACAGACGCTACTCCTGTTATTAATTTGGTTCCCACAAAAGATACCTTGCTGGAACTTGGTAAACTAAAGAAAAAAAATCAGCTATTGGTGGGCTTTGCATTAGAAACGGAAAATGAAGTAGAGAATGCAAAGAAAAAAATAAAAAACAAAAACCTTGATCTGATTGTACTCAACTCGTTAAATGATAAAGGTGCCGGATTTAAAGGCGATACAAACAAAATAACGATCATTGACAAGTACAATAATCTGAAAGAATTCAAGTTAAAAACAAAGCAGGAAGTTGCCAAAGACATATTGAATACGATCCTTGATTTTAAAAACTCATAAATTGAAAAAACTATTTTTACTTTTTGCTTTCGTTGCAATCATTAATGATACATACGCACAAGAATTAAATTGTCAGATTCAGGTTACTACACAACAAATTTCTATAACCGATAAACGCGTATTTGACAATTTAAAAACGGTCATTTTTGAATTTATGAATAATCGTAAATGGACCACAGAAACTTTTAAAAATGAAGAGCGTATCGATTGCAGTATTTTGTTGAATATAACCGAACGTATTGGGGTGGATGAATTCAATGCCACACTTCAAATACAGGCACGCCGCCCCGTTTTTTCTTCTTCCTACAACACAGTGCTCATAAACTATATTGATAATGATGTGCATTTTAAGTACGCTGAAACAACAGCTTTGGAATTTTCCGAAACAACGTATTTGTCCAATTTAACTTCTCTCCTATCCTATTATGCTTATCTGGTAATTGGATTGGATTACGATTCTTATGCCTTAAATGGAGGAACACCTTATTTTCAAAAAGCGTTTACGATTACAAATAATGCACAGAGTTCAGGTGAAAAAGGATGGAAAGCTTTTGATGGAGAAAAAAACAGATATTGGATCATTGCCAACATGCTCGATGCTCCCTTTATTACACTTCGTCAAACCATGTACGACTATCATAGAAATGGGCTGGATGTCATGTATAAAAATACGGAACAAGGCCGTAAAGTAATCATGGAAAGTCTTTTGGCACTTACAAAAGTTCACAACATTAAACAACTTTCATTTAGTTTACAGTTTTTCTTTAATGCAAAAGCAGATGAAATCATCAATATATTTACAGCTGCAAAACCAGAAGATAAAGCGACGTTGGTTGAAACATTAAAGATAATTGACCCTTCCAGAAGTAATAAATACGATAAAATTACGGGCTCAAATTAGTTCTTCAGGCAAAAGCCTATGTATCTATGTGTTTAAATAAAAATCAAACACATAGATACATAGGTATTATATTTTTAAGACTGTTGATTTCTTTTGTGCTATTAGCCCTCAACAAATGCCATTTAATTTTAATTTAGCAGGAAGATTTATATCCTATGCTTCAACATTTATCTGTTCAAAATTATGCACTGATTGATCAACTGGAGATTGATTTTTCGGGCGGTTTAACAATTATTACCGGAGAGACAGGTGCCGGAAAATCCATTTTATTAGGTGCACTCGGACTGATTGCCGGTAATCGTGCGGATGCTCAATCATTACAGGATAAAGCAAAAAAATGTGTGATTGAAGCTACGTTTGATATCAAAGAATACAAACTGAATGCTTTTTTTGATGCACAAGAACTGGATTATGAAGTTAAAACAACCATAAGACGAGAAATTAATCCGGAAGGCAAATCACGTGCATTCATCAACGATACACCGGTTACCCTTAGTCAGCTTAAAGAATTAACGGAACGACTCATCGATATCCACTCCCAGCATCAAACACTCACACTTAATGGAAATGAGTTCCAGCTTTCAGTAGTAGATGCATTTGCTGATCATGCTGATCTGTTGAAACAATACACCTCGGATTTCAAACAATTCAAACAAGTTGAGAAAAACCTGAATGAATTAATTGAAAAAGAAGCTCAGGCAAAAAAGGATCTGGATTATTTTCAATTTCAGTTTAATGAGTTGGAAGAAGCAGATCTTCAAGCAGGTAAACAAACTGAATGGGAACAGGAACTGGAAGCATTGAACAATGCTGAAGAAATAAAACTTGGCTTGTCAAAAGCTTCGTTTGGTTTAGCCGGAGGGGAACAAAATTTATTGACATCTCTAAATGAAATCAAAACCTTACTTGCCCCTTTTGCAAAATTTAAAACCGAACTAAATGAGTTGAGCACGCGTGTTAGCAGTGCTTATATTGAATTGAAGGATATTTCAAACGAGCTTGAAACCATTGAAGGTGATATTGTATACGATCCCAAACGAATTGAAGACATTACCGCGAAATTAGATGTGATCTATCGTTTGCAACAAAAGCATCAGGTAAAAACCATTGAAGAGCTTATTAACATTAAAGAAGAGCTCAATGCCAAACTTTTTGATTTCGGTTCACTCGAATCGGAAATTGAAAAAGTGAAAAAGGAATTGCAAAAATACAATGATGCATTAACCACCGCAGCGAAGAAAATAGCGGGCAACAGGAAAAAAGCAATTCCAAAAATTGAAAAAGAATTGGCAGCTTTGCTTTCTTCTTTATCCATGCCCAATGCACAGCTTAAAATTGAACAAACAGAACTGCCGGCATTTACTCCAACAGGTCTTGATAAGGTAAGCTTCCTTTTCTCTGCCAATAAGGGCAGTGAGTTTAGAGAATTGAACAAAGTGGCCTCCGGAGGAGAGTTATCCCGACTTATGCTCAGCATCAAGTCAAGTTTAGCAAAACTTACTGCGCTTCCTACCATTATTTTTGATGAGATCGACACGGGTGTTTCCGGCGATGTTGCAGATAAAATCGGTATCATTATGAACCAAATGGCAGCGAGTATTCAGGTGATCACCATTACCCATTTGCCACAAATAGCCAGCAAAGGCGGTTCTCACCTGTTTGTATACAAGGCTGATAAAAATAACAAAACCTATAGCTCCATTAAACGTCTAACAGCAGAAGAGCGTGTCCAGGAAGTTGCAAAAATGCTAAGTACCGGTAATCCTACGACAGCAGCGATTAATAATGCGAAGGAGTTGTTGAAGAGTTAGGAAATGAACAGGGAGCAATATATTCTCAAATCTTTGACAAAAAATGGAAATCGTAAAGTTTCAAATTAAAGACAAAACATTTGAGAAATCATTTAATCGATCTAAAATTAAGTTAGGTACGATCTTATATATAAAAGAAATTCAAGATGGAAAGGATGTAGAAGTATCTGAAAAAGAATTTACCGGTAGTACAAAATTTTCAGTTACTTGGATTGCCCCATCAGCTTGGGCTGTTACATTAAATGATATTTATAATCTTGAATACTCGGAAGTGTTATCTACTCAAAAACTTCTAGATGGAATTATGGACAATCAAGATGTTTTAGACTGTATAAGCTTTAAAGCATCTAAATTACGCTTAGAATATCTTTACAAGACAAATGAGTATGAAAACTCTCCCCTAAGAGTAATTTTTGCAATTACCGAAAGGCTGAAGTTTATTGAGTCATTAAAAGAAAAAGAAGTCAGTGCAAAATTATATCAACATTGGGAGCCTGTTATTATTTACCATTTATTGACATGCTTTGATTTGTTAGGTCAACCAGAATCATGGGTAGATTTTGATTCTTGGCTTACTTCCGATAAGCATAAAACGGAGAGAGAAAAAGTAAAAGCAACTCTTGAAACAGGATTAGATAATATCGAATTTTCTAGAGCTCTTTATAAAAATTATCAAGAAATATATGGAGCAAAAAAATCTTTTCTTCGATTTATTCGCGAAATCTTGCCACCCGAAGCAAGAAGGGAATTATTCGAGAGTATAAAAATTCATACTAACACAATTCCTCCTTCAATTAAAACAATTTCAGAAGATGGAACAGAATCAGAAAAAGAAAAGTTTTTATATGATATAAGGAACAATTATACACACAAAGCAAAGGTTATGCATGGCTTTGATGTGAAATCTATTTTCGGTAGCCAAGATGAATTTTCAATGTCTTTTACAAATAGACTGCAAGAAATTAAAGAAACAAAATGGATTAATTACATGACCTCAAATTGGCCTGATACGTTAGAGCGTATTGTAAAAATTGGTCTTGCTGAATATCTCAAAAAGGATTTTGCCCCTAGTCAAAAATATACCCAATATGCCTTCAAGCATAAATATTATAGAGCTTTCAAATCAGATAATTCTGAAAAAACAGGAGCCAATCGAATTTTATTTGATTTTAAAGGAGAGGAAATTACAAGAGAGTATGTTCCTGAAGGCTTTCCAAAAGATTTTGAATGGGCGACTATAGCTGAAATTGATAAGAATGGTACTGTTTATCCAAACAAAAATAGAGAAGATTTAATTAGACCAATAGACAATACGAAAAGTGCGAAAAAAATTAAATCAAAAAAGGAGAAAAAATGGTGGAATTTTTCATCTAATGATTAAAGCCTTGAACTAATTTAAGAAACTGCAAACAATAATCCCAAAGATCTTTAATCCTTCGCTAAAGCTATGGATTACTACGAAAGATCTTTGGGATTTTTTAATTCTGTTACAGCCCTACGGCGTA
>DAORKB010000246.1:0-4815 GCA_035439365.1 Bacteroidia bacterium | reverse complement strand
GGTTGCCAGAATGTTCCAATATCATTGGCTAAATTTTTTCCAACGGAAGTATAAATCATCCCATCCATGAACATGCCAATACGAAACAGATCCCGGATGATAAGAATAAAAATTAAGGCAATAATAAATAACCAGATGGATAGATTTCGTTTATTCATGTTTTAAATTTTCGTCTTTTGTAATTGCTTCTTTCTTCTCTCTGCTTCGTTTATAAATTTTGGTAGCGAGCATTAATGTTGCAGATAAAATAATTAACCCAAGCATTCCCCAAACCCAGCCAGTATTTGATTTTAGAATAATTAAAAAAACAACTGCAAACAATATGAGTGTAGGAATTTCATTAAACAATCGCATTTTAAAGGAAGTACTTTTTACTTCATCCTTTTGTAGACGCTTAAAAATAACATGACATTGGATGTGATATAAGATTAAACCAGAAACAAAACAAAGCTTTAAAATAAAATATCCCTGTGATAAATTATAAGGATGAAGCCACAACAGCCAGCTTCCAAAAATAACAGTTAAAATCATGGAAGGCCATGTTATGGCATACCATAAGCGCTTTTCCATGATTTTATATTGATTTTGCAAAATGCTTTTTTCTGGTTCTGTTTTTTGTTCAGCTTCTGTATGATAAACAAAAAGGCGAACGATATAAAATAACCCTGCAAACCAGGTTACAATAAAAATAATGTGCAGCGATAATACATATAGAAATTCCATGGAAATTTTTTTCACGAAGGTACAAAGTATCTAATTAGCAAATGTCTAAGAAGTGTCAATTTCAATAAATCTCAGTATCTTTGCAGAAAATTAATACAAACTACAATGAAAGCAAAGACTGCCAAAGAATCCTTGACTATACAAACCCAAATTGTAATGCCCAATGATACCAATACATTAGGTAACCTGTTTGGTGGCAGATTATTACAGTGGATGGATGTTGTTGCTTCTATTGCGGCACACAGACACTGTAAACGCGTCGTTGTAACAGCCTCTGTGAATAACGTGGCATTTCGAAATCCGATTAATCACGCAAGTTTTGTAACCTTGGAAGCAAAGGTTTCCAGGGCATTTAATACCAGCATGGAGGTTTTTATTGATGTTTGGGTAGAGGATCCGGTTACGAGCCAAAAAGTGAAAACCAATGAAGCCATTTATTCATTTGTAGCTGTCGATCAAAATGGGTCTCCATTGCCTGTTCCAGAGTTAATACCTGAAACAGAAGAAGAAAAGAAACGATTTGACGGTGCTTTACGCAGAAAGCAATTGAGTCTTATTTTGGCTGGTAAAATGAAACCAAGCGAGGCCAGTGAATTGAAAGCGTTGTTTGCGATTGAGTAAACACTCCAGTCACTCCTCTCCTTTTTTCAAGGAGAGGGGCTGGGGGTGAGGTGTGTGAAGGCTGCGGGTTCAATATCCATCATGCACTTAAAATGTCCTTTGGGGCATTTATCATAACCTATTTTGGAACAAGGACGGCAGGACAATCCCTGAACTTCAACAATTTTAGAGCCTTGTCCGGGTTTATATGGAGCAAACCCCAACGCTGGAACAGTATTGCCCCATACAGAAATAATATCTTTTTTAAAAGCGGCAGCAATATGCATCAAGCCCGTATCATGAGAAATAATTCGAGAAGCTTGTTTGACAAGAGAGGCTGATTGATTCAAATTATAAGTCCCGCAAGCGTTGTAAACAGTACTTCCAAGAGCATTTGCAATACGTTCGCCACGGTCACGGTCTTCTTTCCCACCCAGTAATATAAGCGGTTGATTTATTTTTTTACAAATGGAAATTGCTTTCTCAACGGGTAATTGCTTCGTAAAATGTTTGGCGCCAATCACAAAACCGATATAGCCCTGTTGATGAGTTATGGGTAAGGTTTTTAGATCAACTTCATCCTTAACGGGAATAAAATAGTCAAGGCCCGATTCATCATTTTTTATTCCCAGATGTTTTACCGTATCCATATACCGATCCACCACATGCAGATTCGGCATTACATTTATTTTAAAACGAACTAACAACCATTTTCGAAAGTTCAATTTTTTGAATGTACTGGAACGCTTTCTTAACAACAGTTTTGTTTGCAGGGTTCGCAGGTTATTATGCAGATCTATTACTTCATCAAAATTTTCTTCCTTCAATGCCAACGCAATTTCGCTAACATCTTTTTCTATTGTATGAATTTTAGAAAGGTAAGGATTGTTTTCTAAAATACTCCGGAAGTTTTTTTTTGTGAGGTAATGAATTTCTGCCTCTGGTAATTGCTTTTTTAAGCATCTCAAAACCGGCGTTGTTAGGATGATATCACCTATTGAACTAAAACGTATAATGAGTATTTTTTTCATCTGCGTTTATTGCTCAATGGCCCAAACAGCACCATCTTTGGTGTCTTTAACGGTAATGTTGTTTTTCTTTAAATCATCACGAAGTTTATCTGCAGCAGCAAAATCTTTTTTCGATTTTATTTCCTGGCGCATGTTCAAAATAATTTCCATTACATTACCCAATACACCATCGTTAGCATTACTCGCTTGTTCCGATTTTAAGCCTAACACATCAAAAATAAACGCATGCATAAATTCTTTCAGTGTTTTTAAATCATCAGCTGTAATGCTTTCCTTACCATCATTCACAGAATTAATGATACGAACACCGTCGAACAAATGTGCTATAAGAACAGGGGAGTTAAAGTCATCATTCATTGCATCATAACATTTCTTTTTTAATTCACCGATGTTAGATGTAGAAGATGCTCCTGTTTTTAATGTTTCTAATGTTTTAACAGCTGTCATCAAACGTGCATATCCCTTTTCAGATGCTTGTAAGGCTTCGTTTGAAAAATCAAGTGTGCTGCGGTAATGACTTTGCAACATAAAGAATCGTACCGACATCGGGCTGTATCCTTTTTCAAGTAATGGATGATCACCGGAAAATAATTCACCTGGTAAAAATCCATTTCCTGCTGATTTCGACATACGTGCACCATTTACCGTAAGCATATTGGTATGTAGCCAATAGTTTGCCGGTTGTTGCTTGTTGCATGCCTGTGATTGGCAAATCTCGTTGGTATGATGTGTTGCCTGTAGGTCCATTCCACCACCATGAATATCAAATGTATCACCGAGATATTTGCTGCTCATTGCCGAGCATTCAATGTGCCATCCCGGAAATCCCCAGCCCCATGGAGAGGGCCAACGCATGAGTGTTTCAGGTTTAGCAGCGATCCACAAGGCAAAATCAAGACGACCTTTTTTCTCGTCTTGCCCGCTTAACTCACGTGTTCCTTCATACAATTGCTCCAGCTTACGATTGGTCAACTGACCATAATCGTATAGCTTACTGTATTTTTCTATATCAAAATAAACGGTGCCGTTCACTTCGTAGGCATATCCATTTGAAATGATTTGTTTGATCATTTCAATTTGTTCACAAATATGTCCTGTAGCAGTTGGCTCTATGCTGGGTGGGAGATTGTTTAATTCACGCATGACATCGTGAAATCCAACCGTGTATTTTTGAACAATTTCCATGGGTTCCAGTTGCATGATCTTTGCCTTTTTTGCAAACTTATCATCCCCTTCGTCACGATCACCTTCCAAATGTCCTGCATCTGTTATATTTCGCACATAACGAACTTTATATCCCAGGTGAAGAAAATAACGAAAAATCAAATCGAAAGAAATAAACGTACGGCAATTACCTAAGTGCACATCGCTATAAACAGTAGGACCACATACGTAAAGGCCCACTGTTCCTGGTGTAATGGGTTTAAACGCTTCTTTCGTACGCGAAAGTGTATTGTAAATAATTAATTGTTCCTGCATATATATTTTTCTAATGTGTTGTTTCGTGCTGTCAATAAAAAAAGACGTATGAAATTTTCATACGTCCAAAGGTATTAAGATTTTTCAGGATTGTAAATGCCCTGGTAATTATTCTTCTTCTATAATACTATCCCCGATATAACGGCCTTCTTTATATACTGCTATTCGTGTTAAAATACCATCAGGTGAGTAATGATATACTTTACCATCAATAAGCCTGTTTTTAACGAACGTACCATCTTTCGAAATTTGTTTATTGGTGTTGTAAAGTTTCCAATATCCTTCTCCATTAAACATTTTTCCGAGGTTATCTTTTTCCGTTTTTTGCACAACTACAGGTGGTGCTTCAACTTTTGTTTCCGTAGCTTTTGCAACAATTGGTTTTTTAGCTTCGTAGTTTTTAACTGTTGCCTGATTCATGGTACCATCAGTAAAATCTTTTTCCGATCGTAAATCGCCATTTTCATAATATTCTTTTAACAAGCCTGATTCTTTTCCTTCTTGCCAGTTTCCGGTGATCATTACCTGCCCATTCTCATAATAATACAATTGTTGACCTTCACGTTTTCCGTTTGCATTAAATTTAAATGCCTGTTGAACTTGTCCATTCTCATAGTATAGCTTATAATCGCCTACCCAACGGTTGTTTTTCCATAAACCTTCTTCTTTTATTTTTCCGTTATCGTGATACATTTTTGCATAACCACTCGGGCGGTTGTTTTCGTAGGTAATAATGCTTTTAATATTTGTGTTAGGGTAGTACTCTTTCCAGATACCATACTTTTTGCTATCCAGATATTTCCCTTCTTCTACTTTTTGATCATCAGCATAGCCGGCACGGTGAAGCTCTTTGTTGAGAATAATCCATTTACCTTGTTTTTTACCAGCAGCGTCAGTAAAATTAATGGTATCGGTACCAATCAACTCAAATGATTGTGCAATACCAATTTTACAAGTAATAAATAATAGTATGAGTATCGCT
>DAORKB010000245.1:0-4917 GCA_035439365.1 Bacteroidia bacterium | reverse complement strand
GATGAACCCGATTGAAGCGGCTCACAAAGGATCCAGAGAAATTTTCTTTGCCGTTGTTTCTACTTCCATTACACTGGCAGCTGTATTTATGCCGGTAATTTTTATGCAAGGGTTTGTCGGGAGATTATTCCGTGAGTTTGGTGTGGTGATCGCCGGTGCGGTGCTCATATCAGCCTTTGTATCGCTTTCTTTAACACCCATGTTAAACGCGCGAATGGTAAGAAAGAAGCACAAGAAAAGTAAGTTTTATGAAATGACAGAGCCTTTCTTTGCGAAGATGGAAAGCACTTACGATCAATCATTGGCACGTTTCATGAAAAAAAGGTGGTTGGGATTTGTAATTATAGCGGGTTGTATTGTGGTGCTTGTTGGCTTGGAAATGACCAAATCCGTTCAATCGGAACTGGCACCTTTGGAAGATAGAAGTGCATTGCGACTTTCAATCACTGCTCCGGAAGGCGCATCTTATGATTATACAGATGCCTTCATCATGAAAATGGCGCAATTCATAGAAGATTCTATTCCTGAAAAAAATGTTAACCTGACCGTTACTTCTCCTGGTTTTAGCGGTTCTGGTGCTGCAAATACAGGTTTTGTAAGGTTAGGACTAAAGAATCCGGATGAACGCAAACGTTCTCAACAACAGATTGCAGATTATATTACTAAGACTTCCAAAAATTTTCCGGAAGCACGTGTATTTGCTATTCAGCAGCAAACCATTTCTTCTGGTGGTTCACGAGGAGGTCAGCCGATCCAATTTGTTTTGCAGGCACCTAATTTTGAAAAACTGAAAGAAAAACTTCCGCTGTTTATGGAAGAAGTTTCTAAAAGCAAAGTATTTCAAAATCCGGATGTAGATTTGAAATTTAATAAACCCGAGCTAAACATTACGATTAATCGTGATAAAGCAAAAAATCTTGGTGTTTCTGTTGGAGACATTGCACAAAGTCTTCAATTGGGATTAAGCGGCCAGCGCTTTAGTTATTTTAATATGAATGGAAAACAATACCAGGTTATTGGGCAATTTGAGAAAACAAAACGTAATGATCCACTGGATCTGAAGTCGATGTATGTTAGAAACACACAAGGTGAGTTGGTGCAACTGGATAATGTTGTCACAATAAAGGAACAAAGCAGCCCTCCTCAATTGTATCACTATAATCGTTACCAGTCAGCAACGGTTTCCGCGGGATTGACACCGGGACATACAGTAGGTGATGGTATCGAAGAGATGGAAAAGATTAGCAAACAAGTATTGGACGAATCATTCTCTACATCACTAACAGGTCCATCCCGCGATTATTCAGAAAGTTCCTCCAATGTGATGTTTGCTTTGGGGTTGGCGATCTTATTAATCTATCTTATCCTTGCTGCTCAATTCGAAAGTTTTGTCGACCCTTTAACCATCATTTTAACAGTGCCGCTTGCTTTTTGCGGAGCTTATCTTTCATTATGGTATTTCAATCAAACCCTTAATATTTTTAGTCAGATAGGAATGATCATGCTCGTAGGTTTAGTTACAAAGAATGGTATTTTGATCGTAGAGTTCGCCAATCAATTAAAAGAAAAAGGTAGAACTGTGAAAGAAGCAATTCAGGAAGCGGCCACAGCACGTTTACGCCCGATCTTGATGACCAGCATTGCAACAGCACTTGGTGCGATGCCTATAGCTTTAGCGTTAGGTGCAGGATCTAAAAGCCGTATGGCGATGGGAATTGTAATTGTTGGTGGAATTTTGTTTTCACTCATTCTAACTTTATACGTTATACCAGCCGTATATTCTTTCTTCTCCAAAGAGTATAAAGAACCAAAATATAAATACAAAGAAGAAAATCCAGATCAAAAAGAGTTAGACAATGCGCATTCATAAATATACATTCTTATTTGCCTTTGCATTTCTTGCAAGCGACCCAATATTTGCACAGGAGCAGTTTACGATTGAAGAAGCAATTCAATTAGGAATTAAAAATAATTACAATATCCTCGTTGCAAATAACAACGCTACAATTGCTGCAAATGATAATTCATTGGGTAATGCCGGTATGTTGCCTGTTGTGGATATTAATGCGTCAACCAATTTCGCAAATAACGCAACCAAACAGGAGTTTAATACGGGGGCTGCCGTTGATAAAGCCGGTGTAAAATCAAACAGTATTAATTCAGGTGTTTATTTAACCTGGACATTGTTTAATGGGCTTAAAATGTTTGCAACGCACCAGCAATTAAGCATGCTTGAATCAATGGGGAAACTGTCTTCAAAAATTCAAATTGAAAATACAGTTGAATCCATTGTGGTTGCATACTACAATGCAGTTAAACAAAAACAGCTCATCAAAGGATTGAATGAAAATATCAAAATTTCAGAGGAGCGGTTAACAATTGCACAAAAGAAATTTGAAATTGGTTCGGGTTCAAAGCTGGATGTTTTGCAAGCAAAGACAGATAAAAATGCACAGACATCGATGTTGTATCGTCAGAAAACAGTGCTGGATGAGTTAAAAGCAAATTTGAATCAACTAATGGCCCGTCCTGCTGAAACTGAATTTGAAGTTGGTGATTCCATTCCAGTTTCTTTTCAATTAAAATATGATGAGCTAAAAGGTAATTATCAAAAAACAAATTTGAATTTGATTTTCGCGCAAGAAAACATTTCCTACTATAAACAACAATTAAAAGCAACAAAAGCGGATTTATTTCCGGTAGTAAATTTAAATGCGAATTATTTATTTTCAAGGGCCGAAAATCAGGCTGGTTTAATACTACTGAACCGAAACCTTGGATTTAATTATGGACTAACAGCAAGCTGGAGAATATTTAATGGGTTTACATTGAACAACCGGATAAAGAATGCGCAACTTCAGGTTGAAAACGCATCACTCAATTACACCAACTCCCAAACCCAAATTGAACAACAGTTATTGATTGCATTTAAGCGTTTTCAGGATGATCAAAAAATATTGGAACTTGAGGAAGATAATTTGAAACTGGTAAGAGAATCGGTAAACATTGCATTGGAACGTTTTCGGATAGGATCCAGTAATACGCTGGAGCTTCAAACAATTCAGCAAACGTTTGAAGATGCGTTGATCCGATTGGAAGAGGCACGTTACAATGCGAAAGTTTCGGAAACAACCTTGATGAAACTTAACGGAAATCTGGTGAAATAGAAATGAAAAGGTATGCTGTTAAATAAATGACTAATGTGTGCGCCGGGCGTCAGTTCATCATCATTCTCAATGATCTTCATTTTGGTTCCCAATCAATCAAACTTAATTTCCTCAATATTTTTTTTTCTGCCTTTAAAAAATAAAAACGATATCCCACAAACGCACAAAGTTTACCCATGTTGAAATTAAAGGTTGTATTGGTTTTACTGCCAAAGTAGAAATAATCAACAATGCCCATGGTGCCTATGTAAAAGCGCCCCAGGTTATAACCCAATGCAAACCTGCAATTTATTTTTGCAGCTCCTCTTAAAGGACTACTGAATGATTTTCCCGATTCACTATTGTAAAGTGTTTGTTCAAGCCCTAGTCCTTGCACCAATGAAATAGTGGTGTAAAAACGTTTTAAAAAAATAAATGTGTGTATATAGCCGATGTTTAAGCCATACGTTTGCAAGGTGGAGCTTCGTAAATACGATAAACTATCGAATAAAGGGCGAAAAGGTGATCCAACCAAGGAGCTGTCGCTTGTGACATTAAACAAAAAGAAGTAGGTTCCCAATAAAAATGAACCCGCGCTCTTTTTTTGCACTTCCGCAAAAGCAAACGAACTTCGGTAGGAGAATTTTTTTGAATTAAAGATATAATAAGAACTCACGCCAAATGAAATCGCATTGATGTCGCTGCGCGTTACATATCGAAATTCATTTGAATCTGTTGGATAAGAAAGCGAGTTGCGAACATAAAACCCTTTGTAGTTCTGATAAAAAATATCACTTGTAACACGACTACCATAAATATTAAATTGAATATCCTTGTAACGCGTTTCGCCTTTCTGATTTTTATAATTTTGATAAATGCGAACGCCTGTAAGCAGCTGAAATGTAGCCCAACGCGAACTTACACTGAAACCCAGGTCATACGTTGAATTGGGAGCATAATTCAAATTGTTGCCACTGGCCCAGTCCATTAAATTAAAACGCAAAAAACGTGTTGAAACCGGAAGCGTTATGCTCACACTCTTTTTGTAGGTTTTTACAAAAGCCGTATCAAAATAAGGTTTGCGCTCTTTGGTGATCATATATGCAACACTCCGGTGTATCCACATCCACTTTTCCCAGGCTGTTTCATGAGGGATATGAAGAATGTGTTGAATGGTGCTTTGACGAGTTGTATCCTGCGCCTGAATGTTGGAAAAAATAAATAATGATAAAAGAAATAAAACAACTCCGTGTTTTTTCATAGTAGGACGATAATTAACCTTTCTTAACTATTTAGATGCCACCCTGGTTAATAAGTAAAATCAAGGAGTTTGGCAACATGCATAACTAAAAATGTGTAATAGTTGATGCAAAATATCTACATCTCAAAGCGAGCTGAGCTTGATAAATGTTCTAAATGCTTGATAGCTTAAGCGTTTGTATCTTTTATTGCAATGGTATAGCATTTGAAAATCAGGTGCGTCATTAAAAACGCATCTACATATTAAGCCGGGGCGTTCATATTTACTATATAGTAACTGAATGTACTCGCACTAATTAATAGAAAACGACCCGAGCGGTCGTTTTTTATTACAAGGCCTAATTTCAGGAATTATTAGCAATATATGGCCATATTTGCATGCAGAAATCGCCGCTGATAACGCTTACGTCATTTTTTTACATTAATTTTACACCACAATTATTTTTAACAGAATTATTAGCTCTCTAACAGCATTATTTATTTTTAATTACTATGTCAAGCAAGGATAATT
>DAORKB010000244.1:0-5020 GCA_035439365.1 Bacteroidia bacterium | reverse complement strand
TTTTTTGAAGCAATTTGCTGGAAGCAATATTATCAGGATCAATAATCGCTTCAATTGAATGTAACTTCATGTTTTCAAACCCAAAACGAATTACTTCCTGTAGAGCCTCATGCATAATTCCTTTGTTGTGCCAGTTTGGATTTAGCATGTAGCCAACCTCAGCTCTAAAGCTTTCTTTTATAAGACGGAACAAACCAATGATACCAATTACTTTTTTGCTGCTTTTTTCAACAATGGCCCAATTGATACCTTCATTTTCATCTGATTTTTTTATGATCGTTTCAATGTGCTTAGCCGCATCCTCAAGAGTAACAGCAAGAGGTCGGGGTATGTATTTCATAGTATCGGGATTGGAGCGTATTTCAAAAATGGCTTCTTTATCATCCAATGTAAATTTTCGCAGGTAAAAACGTGTTGTTTCCAGCTCTGGAAAAGGGGTAAAATTGACTTCTAGCATAAAAAAAGGATATTTATCAAATGTATTGATTTTAATTCAAATTCTTGTTTGTATTTTTGCAGTATGAAATTTTTAGCAATTATTTTTTCTATTATCGTCATGGCACTTACTGTGGTGCCTTGTTGTGCGTATGATAATTGCAAAGAAGAAATTGCACACAATGATTCAAATACAAAGTCCGAAATCCCATGCTCTCCTTTTGTTCATTGTTCTTGTTCGGCAGGAATTAATATAACCCCATCTTTTGAAGTAGCGTTTGTGCAGGAAGCGCAACTTGTAAAGAAAGAAACACAATACATCCAAATTTTTACCTCAGGTTATTTCTCATCCATCTGGCAGCCGCCTAAAGCTTGTTAATACATTTTATATACTATTCTGTAAACACAGGTTCAATTTTTACTTTAATAAATAACAAGCATGAAAAATTATATTCTCGTTATTTTAATGGCAATGTTATATCTGCCGTTAAAAGCACAACATATATTAAAAGTCAAACTAAAAGATGAAATTACAAAGGAGCCGCTTCCCGGAGCAATAGCTAGAGTTGCGGGAACAATGAACGCAACGGCAGCGGACGAAAATGGAGCGCTCACATTAACACATATTCCGGAAGGTGAACAACTCATTCAGTTTAATTTTGTCGGCTATGAAGAAAAAACGGATACACTGATTTTTCCACAAATGGATACCTTAACAGTTTATCTTACTCCCGAAAGTGATGAACTGGATGAAATTGTGGTTTCATCAACACGCAGTTCACGCACCATTCATGATATTCCAAGCCGTATGGAATTTATTGCTGGTGAAGAGTTGGAAGAAAAAGGGAATATGAAACCAGGAGATATCAGAATGGTACTGGCCGAAAGTACCGGTATTCAAACGCAACAAACCTCTGCAACTTCTGCCAATTCAAGCATACGAATACAAGGTCTGGATGGAAGGTATACGCAAATTTTAAAAGATGGATTCCCTTTGTATGCCGGATATGCCGGGGGATTGGGCTTATTACAAACTCCACCTTTGGATTTAAAACAAATTGAAGTGTTTAAAGGTTCAGCTTCCACTTTATATGGTGGTGGAGCGATTTCCGGTTTGGTCAATCTGATTTCAAAAACACCAGGCCACCAAAAAGAAATGCGTTTTATCGTGAATGGGACATCTGCCGGTGGGCTTGATGTAAGTGGTTTTTATAGCAAGCAATGGAATAAAATGGGCTTGACACTTTTTGCGGCAAGAAATAGCAATATAGCTTATGACCCTGCAAAAAATGGTTTTTCAGCGATACCCCAATTCGAACGATATACGCTTAATCCCAAGCTGTTTTTTAATTTATCAAAAAGAACGGCCGTAATAGTGGGTTTGAATATGAACCTGGAGGATCGGATCGGAGGAGATATGAAATTTATTGAAGGACATGGCGATAGTACACATCGCTATTTTGAAGAAAACAAAAGTCAGCGAATAAGCACACAACTGAGTATTGAACATAAGTTCGGAACCTGCAGTCATCTTACATTTAAAAATAGTGTGAGCACTTTTAAAAGATTTATAGCTATTCCTGATTATACATTTGATGGAAGACAGAATGCGAGCTATACAGAAGTGAGTTACTCCAGTCATGCAGACAAAATGGAATGGGTTGCTGGGTTGAATCTGGTGACAGATCAATTTCTGGAGAGCAGAGTGGATACATTTCCACTAAGAAATTATACGCAACTTGTATACGGTGCATTTATACAAAACACGAGTAAGATTACAAACTGGTTGCATATTGAAAGTGGTTTGCGTCTGGATCATGTAATCGATTATACCCCTGTATTATTACCTCGTCTTTCGCTTTTGTTTAAGTTGTCTCCTAAAGTTACTTCCCGGTTGGGTGGCGGATTTGGTTACAAAGCACCAACTATTTTTACGGAGGAAAGTGAACGCATTCAGTATAAAAATTTGCTGCCGATTGATGGTCGTAATGTGCTGGAAAAAAGTTATGGCTGCAATGGAGATATGAACTACCGTACGGTTTTGTTTGATAATCAACTCACATTTACAATCAATCAGTTGTTTTTTTATACCTTCCTGAATCAGCCTTTAACATTAATAAATGAAAGTAATGGTACAACAAGATTAATAAATAGCAACGGTCATATCGACAGTAAAGGTGCGGAAACCAATATGAAGCTGGGGTATAAAAATTTTAAATTGTTTTTGGGATATACATACACCGACACAAAAAATCATATGGATAATATTTCTTATATAAAAACACTAACATCTAAAAACAGAATCAATTCGGTGTTGATGTATGAAGTAGAAGAGAAATGGAAATTAGGATTGGAGGCATATTATTACAGTCCTCAACTTCTTAGTGATGGAGCAACAGGAAGAGATTATTGGTTGTGTGGCTTTATGATAGAGCGTATCTGGGAACGTCTTTCTGTTTACATTAATTTTGAAAATTTTCTGGACAGTCGTCAAACACGTTTTTCTCCTATTTATACCGGACCACCAACAAATCCTATTTTTAAAGACATTTATGCCCCCTTAGATGGCTTTGTCGTAAATGGTGGATTGAAGATAAAATTATAAGTAATTGTTTTATACTTTTTTGCTTAGTTATTAGTATTTGAAAGGTGATTTAAAAAGTGAAATAGGAAGATTGTAATTTAAAAATCGCTGTATTGTTGAGTAATACAGCGATTTTTGTTTTGAAAAATAACTAAAATTCTACTGATGATATTTTATCCTGCAATACCCTAAAAATAACCATTTATTAACTTATTTCTAACAATTTATACATCCGGGTTAGTCTATGAAATCAGCTTATACGTCTATTTCTTCAAGATTTAGCCTGGATATTTCCTAAATTTAAATTTAGTTAAAGACAGATGATCTTTACAGCCTAACTAAAACCATTATTATTTAAATTTAGCTTAATCATGAAAAATGTTTACTTAAAATGTTGTTTGTTGTTCCTATCAACACTAGGTGCAACCTCTATCTTACGTGCTCAGCAATGGGGAGATTATACATTGTATAGCACGGGTACCACCACTGTTCTTGTAGATACCACAGATGCTGGTGCGGTGAAAAAAACATGGACACATAGTTCCACTGAAAAAACAGGTTATTCGTCATACTTAATGCCAGGGGGGATATTATGGAGAACAGTATCCAGATCCGGAAACTCTTTTTCCGGTGGTCCGGTAACCGGGCAGGTACAAAAAGTAGCTTATGACGGTACCATTTTATGGAACTTTGTATACTCGACTACAACATACTGTACGCATCACGATATATGCCCTATGCCTAACGGAAATGTATTATTGATTGCCTATGAATCAAAAACAGCAGCTGAAGCTACTGCAGCCGGTAGCACCAGTAACATTGCGATGTGGCCCGACAAAATTGTAGAAGTTAAACCAACCGGTGCAACTACCGGAGACATTGTATGGGAATGGCACACGTGGGACCACCTGGTACAAAATAAAAATCCGAATGGTGCCAATTATCAATCATCCATTGTTAATCATCCAGAGCTAATCAATATTAATTACAAAACTGCAAGAGACTGGCAACATATGAATGGGATTGATTATAACCCTATGTTGGATCAGATAACATTCAGCAGCCATAATTTTAGTGAAATTTATGTGATTGACCACAGTACCACAACAGCTGAGGCAGCAAGCCATAAAGGTGGAAACTCAGGAAAAGGTGGAGATATTTTATATCGCTGGGGTAACCCGGCAGCTTACGAAGCATCAGGAACAGCTGTTTTAAATGTAACACACGATGCACATTGGATTGATGAAGATTGTCCCAATGCAGGATATTTAGCAGCTTATAATAATAAAGGAATTTCAAGTCAGGCATCCTGTGCCGATTTTATCAAAGCACCTGTGAATGGTTATAATTATGACATTACATTAGGTTCAGCATATACACCATCTTCCTATTCGATGAGACAAAGTTCTGAAGGTTATAACAGCAATATGGGTTCGTCGCAACAATTACCAAATGGTAATGTATTAATATGTGTGGCAACTTCAGGTGTCGTGAAGGAATTTTCTCCGGCCGGAAAATTATTATGGTCCAAATCAATGGGTGGAAATTGTGCAAAAGCATTTCGATATAATAAATGTTATGTAGAAAATGCAGCACCGGCAATCCCAACGGTTACAGTAAATGGAACGAAGCTCTCATCTACAGCTGCAACAACCTATCAATGGTATTGCGATGGTGTATTAATTGCCGGAGCAACCAGCCAGGATTATACACCAACCAAAAATGGAAAATATGTAGTACGCATCACCGATAGCAATGGGTGTTATTATCAATATTCACCAGGTGTTGCGTATACAGGATTTACAGGAATTGCTGTAAATGAATTGGAACAGAAAATTGGTTTTTACCCAAACCCTACAACGGGAATTATCAATATTGACAATTCACAATTGTATGGAATGTCTTATGAAATAAATGTATTTGACGCCGTTGGAAAACTATTAAAAGCAGAAAAAAATTCACAGCAAATAGATTTATCTGCATATGAGAATGGAATTTATT
>DAORKB010000243.1:0-5024 GCA_035439365.1 Bacteroidia bacterium | reverse complement strand
ATGCGACAAATTGGTGCACGTCAGGAAGCCAGCCGATTAGGAGCCATCGGATCTTGCGGACGCGAATTGTGTTGTTCAACCTGGTTAACCGATTTTCGTTCGGTGGCAACAAGTGCCGCACGTTATCAGCAATTGTCTTTAAACCCCTTGAAACTTGCAGGACAATGTGGTAAGTTGAAATGCTGTTTGAATTTTGAGCTGGATAGCTATATGGATGCACTTAAGGATTTTCCGGAGGTAAACAATGTAAAGCTGGAAACAAACAGAGGAAGAGCTTTTCATCAGAAAACAGACATCTTTAGAAGGACCATGTTCTTTTCCTATACAGATGAACCGGATAACTTTATTCCATTAACGGTAGATCGTGTAAAAGAGGTAATGGAAATGAATAAAAATGGAGTAAAACCAGAAGATCTTTCCATTAAGATTGCTGCTCCAAAAGTAGTAGAGAAAAAACCGGACTATGAAAATGTAGTCGGACAAGATAGTTTGACACGATTTGATCAAAAGAAAAAATCAAAATTCAAAAACAAAAAGAAAGGCGATTCGGCCCAAAAGAATGCGGGAACAAATAAGCCACAAGGACAAAAACAGAATAATGCTGGCCCCAAACCAACTGCTGCTCAAGGTCAAAAACAAAATACGCAAGGCCCTAAACCTAACGCACCAAAGCAAAATGCACCGGCTCCTAAACCGAATAATCAGGGAAACCGTCAGCATCCGAATCAACCGCAGGAAGGAAAACCGCAATCTCAACCAAATAAGCAGCAGGGTCATCAGCAGCGTAATCGCCCAAAACCCAATAATCGCCCGCGCCCAGCAAATAATAATAGTAACAACCCGAACCCAGCTCAATAATACCAGAGAATGTACCTGATTACTAAAAAAATAAACCCCATTCATTTACCTTTGATTGTTATAATCGGTTTTCTTTTCCTAATAACAGGTTGTGATGACAAGCGGATTTTTGAGGAGAATACAGATATTCCGGATAATAATTGGAACATAAACAACAAAGTGAAATTTGATGTTTCGATCAAAGACCCTTCAACAGCAGCTAATTTCTATGTGAATGTAAGAAATGCAGATGGATACCCTTATAGCAACCTCTTTTTGTTCATTAAAACAACATTTCCGAATGGTAAATTCTCTACAGATACGCTTGAATGTATGTTGGCAGATGAGCAGGGAAAATGGCTTGGAAAGGGATTAGGAGATATTTATGATAACCAGATTCCTTTTAAACGCAATGTGCGTTTTCCGCTTGCAGGAATCTATACATTTGAAATTCAGCATGGGATGAGAAGCGACAATATTCCATTGATAATGGACGTTGGATTGCGAATCGAGAAATCGGAATAAATAAGTATTGGTTAAAACGAACTGATGAGTGCTATGGGCAATAAGCCAAAAAAGACAAACAATAAAAAATTTATATTTTGGTTCTGGATCCTTTTCGGAGGACCGATTGTAACCTTGTTTTTATTCATTTTAGGAATCCGCATGTTTGCAGATCTTCCTGAAACAAAGGAGCTGCAAAACCCAAAAACAAACCTGGCAACAGAAGTATATTCCTGCGACATGAAAGTGATCGGGAAGTACTATGCAGAAAACAGGACCAATGTGAAGTTTAAGGAAATATCTCCCAATGTTGTAAAAGCATTAATAGCTACAGAAGATGCCCGTTTTTATAATCACTCGGGAGTAGATATCAGAGCGTTGTTAAGAGCGATAACAGGTGCATTGAGAGGAAGCAGCAGTTCGGGTGGAGGCAGTACGATTACACAACAACTTGCAAAAATGTTATTTCCGCGTGAAGATCTGCATGGGTTAAATCTGGTCATCCGCAAAATGAAAGAATGGATCATTGCGGTGAGGCTGGAACGGGAGTATACCAAAGAAGAAATAATTGCACTTTATTTAAATCGTTTTGATTTTGTAAACAATGCAGTAGGAATTAAATCGGCAGCACAAATTTATTTTAATACAACCCCCGACTCTTTAAAACTGGAGCAAGCTGCTGTACTTGTTGGTATGGCTAAAAATCCGGCGTATTTTAATCCCAATCGTTTTCATGATCGTTCGGAAGGTAGAAGAAACACGGTGCTGGCACAGATGGAGAAATATGGATACATCGATGCGAAGGAACTGGAGCGAACACAAAAAATTCCGTTGAAACTGGTTTTTAAACCAGAGGATCACAACGAAGGACTTGCCCCTTATTTTCGCGAATACCTTCGTGATGTATTTTTAAAAAAATGGTGCGATGAACATTTAAAACCCGATGGTACCCGATATGATGTTTATCGGGATGGGTTGAAGATATACACCACCATTGATTCGCGTATGCAGCATTATGCCGAGCTTGCTGTATCAGAGCATTTAAAAGCATTACAACATGAGTTTGATATAGAGTGCAAGAAAAAAAGAAATGCTCCTTTTGCATGGAACGTGAACAAAGAGGAAATTAAAAGCATTATGCAACAAAGCATGAAACGTTCTGAGCGATATCGTGTCATGAAAAAAGCAGGCATGAGTGAAAAAGAAATTGAAAAATCATTTCATACAAAAACGGAGATGACTGTTTTTACCTGGAAGGGAGAGAGAGATACAGTGATGACACCAATGGATTCTATCCGTTATTATAAAACTTTTTTGCAAACAGGGTTTATGTCAATAGAGCCTCAGACAGGTTATATCAAAGCGTGGGTTGGTGGCATATCGCATAAATTTTTTCAATACGATCACGTACAAATTGGACATGCGCGACAAGTGGGTTCTACATTTAAACCATTTGTATATGCCCTTGCAATACAAGAAGGGTACTCACCTTGTTACCGTTTGCCCAATGTGAAGACATGCATTGATATGCCGGCAGGACAACCCTTGTATTGTCCGAACAATGCATCGATGGATAAAAAGCTGGATGGAAAAATGTTGACCCTGCAACAGGCATTGGCACATTCGGTTAATTATATTTCGGCTTATCTGATCAAACAATTCGGCCCGAATGCGGTTGTTGACTTAACCCGTAGAATGGGGATCGTAAGTAAGATAGATCCCACACCTGCAATTTGTTTAGGCACACCGGAAATTTCTGTGTTTGAAATGGTAGGAGCAAATGCAACGTTTGCAAACAAAGGAACATGGATCGAACCAACGTACATCACACGTATTGAGGATAAGAATGGAAAGGTGTTATATGAACAAGTGCAACGTTCTGAAGAGGTGATGAATGAAGAAAAATCATACGTCATGTTGCAGCTGATGAAAGGTGTTGTACAAAGTGGTACTGGTGTTCGACTTCGGTACAGATATAAGTTGATGCAACCCATGGCCGGCAAAACAGGAACCACACAAAATAACTCCGATGGTTGGTTTATGGGAATTACCCCGGATCTTGTTTCGGGCTGCTGGGTTGGAGGAGAAGACAGAGCCGTACATTTCGACAGAACAGATTTGGGACAAGGAGCTTCTATGGCGCTACCGATTTTTGCAAAATACATGCAGAAGGTATATGCCGATAAAACCATAAAAATTTCGCAAGGGGATTTTGAAAGACCATCACAGCCGATAACGGTAGAAATGGATTGTAGCAAATATAGGATAGATGAAGGAGGAGCACCTGAACGGATCGATGAAAACCCGGGATTTGATTAATTATAAAATAAACTCTAAAACCAAATAATCAATATCATTAACCCATAATAGGCAAATATTTACAACAATTTAATTTATGAATAAAACAGTTGCAAATGCCGATGAGGCAATAAAAGACATGAAAGATAACATAACCATTATGCTTGGCGGCTTTGGTTTATGTGGAATACCAGAAAACTCGATAGCAGCACTTGTAAAAAAAGGAGTAAAGGGCTTAACCTGTATTTCGAATAATGCAGGCGTGGATGATTTCGGAATAGGCCTGATGTTGAAAACACGTCAGGTAAAAAAAATGATTTCTTCCTATGTGGGTGAAAATGCCGAATTTGAACGTCAATTATTAAGTGGAGAACTGGAAGTGGAGTTGATTCCTCAGGGAACATTGGCTACACGTTGTTTGGCTGCAGGTTATGGAATGCCTGCTATTTATACACCGGCCGGTGTAGGAACAGAAGTAGCAATAGGAAAAGAAACGCGTAAATTTTTAGTTGAGGGGCAGGAAAAAGAATTTTTGATGGAATATGCCTTTGATGCAGATTACGCAATTGTAAAAGCCTGGAAAGGAGATACACAAGGAAATCTTATTTACAGAGAAACGGCGCGTAATTTTAATCCTATGATGGCAATGGCTGGAAAAATTACCATTGCTGAGGTAGAAGAATTGGTACCTGTCGGAGAATTAAATCCGGATCATATTCATACCCCGGGAATTTACGTGCACCGTATTTTTAAAGGTGTAAATTATGAAAAACGTATTGAACAACGCACGGTACGCAAAAAATAAACAACGTTTTTCAGATTTTATTCAATGAATTACAAATCGTATAAGCAACACACACTATGTTAGATAAAATAGGCATTGCAAAGCGCATTGCAAAAGAAATAAGAGATGGTTATTATGTTAATCTTGGAATTGGCATCCCAACATTGGTAGCGAATTATATACCTGCAGGAATCAACGTGGTACTGCAGTCAGAAAACGGATTATTAGGAATGGGTCCTTTTCCGTATGAAGGAGAAGAAGATCCGGATCTAATCAATGCCGGTAAACAAACAATAACAACTATTCCCGGCTCTGCATTTTTTGATTCGGCAATGAGTTTTGGAATGATACGCGCCAGAAAAGTGGACTTAACCATACTTGGTGCAATGGAAGTAGCGGACAACGGCGATATTGCAAACTGGAAAATTCCCGGTAAAATGGTAAAAGGTATGGGTGGTGCAATGGATCTTGTGGCATCTGCTAAAAATATTATTGTTGCCATGCAACATGTGAACAAAGCAAATGAATCAAAATTGCTTACAAAGTGCACACTTCCGTTAACTGGCGTTCGTTGTGTAAAAAAGATCGTAACAGAACTTGC
>DAORKB010000242.1:0-5032 GCA_035439365.1 Bacteroidia bacterium | reverse complement strand
GAGGATGTAATTCTTCTTTGTATCGAAATAAAGAAATAAATTCGGGATAAATTAATCGATAAACCCATGAAGAAGTTATTATTATTCGCGCTTATACACCTTTGCCTGTTAAATGGTTTCGCTCAAAACAGCAAATACATACCTTTTCCTTCTAATATGATCGCATATGCTTACCTGGAATATGCAAATTCATCCGGTAATCAGTACTATTCGACAAAAAGGTTTGAAATACAGGGAGATACGTTGATAAATGGGCTTCATTATTCGTTATGGCTGACATCAACCAGCACCTCCAATATGGTTCAGAAAAAAATGGGTGGAATAAGGAATGATATAGCGGCTAAAAAGGTATATGCCTATTTGTTCGATACAAATAAAGAAGAACTGCTGTACGACTTTGACCTTCATGTTGGAGATACGCTTTTTAAGGAGAGGGATTTTAAGTTTTACCGTTCGTTATTTTCCGGAGAATATTGGAGTCATATCGATACGGTATGGGTATCACGCATCGACAGTGTTCTGATGCCTCATGATGGGGTGTATCATAAACGGTTTAATTTTGAGGCAAAATTCGAATATGGCCCTGATAAATTTCACTTGATCTCAAGTGAAAGCCGATCCACCTTTAAGGATGATTTTGGAAATAACCTAAGCATCGAAATGAAACCATTGGTTGAAGGAGTAGGGCCCGACTTTGATATTGTTACTTTTTTCTCCCCTTTTGAGGGGGTTTATGATTTTTCTATAGTTTGCAGATCCATTAATGGGAATACACTTAACCAATTCAGTAATATAGGTGGTAACCCGTTATTGTTTGAAAAATATTGTGAGTCAATTACAATCGGCATAAATGAAACGGAAAGAAGTGCAGCGCTATCGATTTATCCAAATCCTTCCGAAGGGAAGTTTAAATTTGTCGTAAATAAACCCGGTTTCAATTTCCTTGAAATTAGTAATATAGTAGGTGATAAAATCCTGAACTCACCTATATTGACGAATGAACAGGAAGTTGACTTATCAGGGCATGCTGCCGGAGTTTATTTTATCAGGGTTTACAATAACGCCGGAGAATCGTTGTTCAAACGGATTATTACGAATTGATTTTACTTTTTCGTTTTTCTGAGATAGCGGACAAACACACCAACTGTCGATAAACGCCCAAAAGAAAAGGTATTGGGTGAATAAACGCAGCTTTTTCTTAATTCCAGTAAAGTTAGTATATCTGTTTGCTGTAAACTAAGGAATAGCTGACCTTTCGCAGCTTCAAGACCGATGCCTTTGGATTCAATCAGCAACGTTAAAAGCTCTCTTTTTTTGTCTATGGCCAGTGGTTCCGGGTGTAAAACTTTGGATGTGTCCAAAAGGCCTTCTTTTTTTAACCAAATCATTGCCGGAGAATCCACATTGGCGAAGCGGGAAATAAAATTCGCATCGTTCTCCACATGCATTGCATATTTGTTTTGGGCATTGGTTTCTTTTTTTATCCAGTCGATACTTATCTTTTGTTCATGAGCAGATTTTTCTCCAATTGTTTTTATTTTTTCCAGGTAACTTAGTCCCTCATATCCCACTAACTCAGTATAAGCAAAAATGGCCTTGCTTTGTGTTTCATCATCTTTAGTTGTTTCAATCATCTTTCTGATTATTGGGATTGATTTTTTACTGCTAATGAATGTCAGCGCCCCAATCAAGTCCTGCTGTATTTCCAGGTCTTCTGTTGTTTTTATTTTTTTCTGAATCAATGGTACAGAGGATTCATAAGCAGCAAATGAGGCCAGGTACCCGGCACATTCCTTTTGCCACTCCATATTTGGAGAATTTAAATTTTTTAGCATGAGTTGTTCACCAAACTCTCCCGTAAAAACAATCTGCATAAAAAAGGGAACGATCAATTGCGGATCTTTCAGTGGCTGATTTAGTAAAGTAAGCAATTCTTTCCCTTTTTCAGGGCTATGGATAGAGATGTTATGACACAAATCAAGAACATCCATTGTGGGGTAATCAATCAATTTTGATTTTTTTACAGCTTCTGCGAGTTGAAGTTCTTTTGAAATCTGTTCCTTATCAAATGAAACGTTTGCTTCACCAAATTTAGTTAAGTCACTGTATCGCTCTGCTTCGGGAGGGTGTATTTTAAAATGCAGGGTGATTTCTTTTTCTAATGAATCCGAATTAATTTTGGTTTGTGCTGTAACATTCAATGCTGCAGTATACAAAAGGAATAGTGTAAATCTGATTTTCATGATATGAAGGTACATTTTCTTTTTTTGTTGTTTATGAGAAGAGAGCATTTAAAAATTGTAGATAAAGCGTGTGTTGGGTGTCAGTTCGAGCGGAGTCGAGAACAGCGTGTAAGCTTAAAAAGCACTCAAAGCCCTCCCACAGTTCTCGACTCCGCTCGAACAGACACCTTCACACACAGACTGCGAAATTGAAAATTCATCGCTGAATAACAAACTCCGAAAAACCTTTTACTTCTCCTTCGCTAACCTTAATATCCTTTACCAGGGCCTTAGGCGAACCGCTTTGGCACCAGTTTACCAATTGATTGAGGTTGGCATCTTCTCCTTCGGCTTCGATGTATACATCTCCATTTCGTTCATTTCGTACAAATCCTTTTAGATTTAAACGCTCCGCTTCTTTTTGTGTAAAGGCTCTAAAATAAACACCTTGAACTTTTCCATTAACAGTGATGGTGATATGTTTCATAAATAGAAGGATGATAAAAAACAAAACCCGGTATATGATGAACCGGGTTTGTTTAAAATTAGTTGAATGTGCGATGTTCAGTTTTATTTAACTCTTCTTTCGATAAGGATTTAAAATATTCGTATGTTATTTTCAATCCTTCTGCACGGCTTACCTTTGGTTCCCAACCGAGTATCTGTTTCGCTTTCGTTATGTCCGGTTTCCGTTGTTTCGGATCATCCGTAGGTAACGGTTTGGAAATTAATTTTTGAGAAGTGCCGGTGAGTTTAATAATTTCATCTCCAAATTGTTTAATGGTAATTTCACTTGGATTACCAATATTCATCGGTTGTACATAATCGCTCATCAATAAACGGTATATACCTTCAACCATGTCATCTACATAACAGAAAGAGCGCGTTTGTGATCCATCACCAAACATGGTTAAATCTTCACCACGCAATGCCTGACCAATAAATGCAGGTAATACACGTCCATCATTCAGTCGCATGCGAGGGCCATATGTATTAAAGATACGAATAATACGTGTTTCAACACCATGGTAGGTATGATAAGCCATGGTTATTGCCTCCATAAAACGTTTGGCTTCATCGTAAACACCACGTGGGCCAACAGGGTTTACATTCCCCCAATATTCTTCTGTTTGTGGGTGAACAAGTGGGTCACCATAAACTTCAGAAGTGGAAGCAACCAATATGCGTGCTTTTTTAACACGCGCCAATCCAAGTAAATTGTGAGTTCCAAGCGAACTTACTTTTAAGGTTTGGATAGGGATTTTTAAATAATCGATAGGGCTTGCCGGAGATGCAAAATGTAAGATGTAATCTAAATCACCTGGTACAAATACAAATTTGGAAACATCATGATGATAGAATTCAAAATTTTTCAATTTCATCAAGTGCTCAATGTTTTTGAGGTCCCCGGTAATCAGGTTATCCATTCCAATTACATAGTAACCTTCTTTGATAAAGCGATCACACAAGTGAGAACCAAGGAAACCGGCAGCACCGGTTATTAAAATTCGTTTCATAAATTTTTCTGGCTAAGAAATAGGTTGTGTTGATGATACATTCACGGTTTCTCTTCCAATGCTGGAGTAATAAAATCCAAGTTCTTTCATTTGATTAACACTGTACAAATTACGTCCGTCAAAAATAGCTTTTGTCTTTAATAATTTGGCTAGTTTTTCAAAATCAGGTGTGCGGAACAAGCTCCATTCTGTTGCAATTAACAATGCATCGGCACCTTTTAATGCTTCATATTCATCATTGGCATAAGTGATTTTATCGCCTAGTAATTTTTTTACATTGGCCATTGCTTCCGGATCATAAGCTACAACACTTGCACCTTCTTTTAACAATTCATCAATAATATACAATGCAGGTGCTTCACGGATATCATCTGTGTCCGGTTTAAATGCAAGTCCCCACACTGCAATTTTTTTCCCTCTTAAGCTACCATCAAAATATTTTTTGATTTTAGGGAGGATGATTGTTTTTTGTTTTTCATTGATGCTCATTACAGAATCAAGAATTTTGAAATCGTAATTAACTTCTTTTGCAGATTTAGCTAAAGCCTGAACATCTTTTGGAAAGCAGCTTCCGCCGTATCCGATACCAGGGAACAAGAATCGTTTTCCAATCCGGTCATCACTTCCAATACCAATACGAACAGCATCTACATCTGCACCGAGTTTTTCGCATAGGTTTGCAATTTCATTCATGAAGGTGATCTTGGTTGCCAAAAATGCATTTGCCGCATATTTTGTAAGCTCTGCAGAACGTTCATCCATAAAAATAATTGGGTTGCCTTGACGAACATAAGGTTTGTAAAGTTCTTCCATTATTTTTTTTGCTTTGTCAGAACTTGAACCAATTACCACTCTGTCTGGTTTTAGAAAGTCATCTACCGCAAAGCCTTCTCTTAAAAATTCCGGATTCGAAACCACATCAAAAGGGATCTTGGTGTTTTTCTGCATCGCTTCACGTACTTTATCTGCGGTTCCAACAGGTACCGTACTTTTATCAACAATTACCTTGTAATCTTTAATAATTTTTCCAAGATCGTTTGCTACACCAAGAATATAGCTTAAATCAGCAGAGCCATCCTCACCAGGAGGAGTTGGTAACGCAAGAAATATAACCTTTGCGTTCTCAATTGCCGCGTTTAAGTCGGTAGTGAATGTTAACCGACCTTGCTTGATATTACGTTCAAAGAGCTGATCCAGGTGTGGTTCATAAATCGGAACGACACCCGCTTGCATTTGTTTTACTTTTTCGGTGTTGATATCACCACAAATAACATGATTACCGGTTTCTGCGAG
>DAORKB010000241.1:0-5090 GCA_035439365.1 Bacteroidia bacterium | reverse complement strand
ATCATTGCCATCACATTGGTAATGGCTGCAGTATTTATTCCGGTTTCGTTTATGTCCGGACCGGTTGGTATTTTCTACCGGCAATTTTCCGTAACCATGGCCACAGCTATTATTTTATCGGGAATTGTAGCACTCACATTTACACCGGCACTTTGTGCATTGATGCTAAAAAATACACATGGTATCGAAAAGAAAAAGAATTTTCTGAATCGTTTTATTACATCTTTTAATAACTGGTTTAACCGGATACAAGGTAAGTACAAAAACGTTGTTGGTGCGATTGTAAACCGAAGAGTGATTACCGTCTTAGTACTGGTAGGGTTTTGTTTAGGCACCTGGGGAATCAGTTCAAAGGTACCATCCGGATTTATTCCGAATGAAGATCAGGGACTTTTTTATGCCATCATCTTAACACCACCGGGTTCAACACTCGAGCGAACGGACGAAGTTGCGGATCAATTGCAAAAAATCGCTTCTACCATCGAAGATATTAAATCTGTTTCTTCTATGGCAGGGTATGAGATCCTTTCAGAAGGTACCGGTTCAAATGCAGGTAGCTGTTTGATCAACCTGAAAAGCTGGGAGGATCGAAAGCACACAGCAACAGAAGTTATGAAGGAGTTGGAAGAAAAAGCAAAAAATATTAAAGGTGCAACGATCGAATTTTTTCCTCCACCAGCAGTACCTGGATATGGTGCTGCCGGCGGATATGATTGCCGTGTTGTAGATAAAGGAGGAAGCGGCGATTACAAAAAAATGGAAACAGTAAGTAAAGACCTTGTGGCTGCATTGAACAAGCGGCAGGAGCTATCTAACAATTTTACCTTTTATAGTGCTAGTTTTCCTCAATACTTATTAAAGCTGGATAATGACAAAGCAAAACAAAAAGGAATTAAGATCGATGATGCGCTGGATAATCTTTCTACATTCATTGGAAGTAACTATGAAACAAGTTTCATTAAATATGATCGTCAGTATAAAGTGATGGTGCAGGCACTGCCATCATACAGAGAGCAACCACAGGATTTGCTTAGGTTGTATGCAAAAAATGAAGAAGGAGAAATGGTACCCTATTCAGCATTTATGAAGATGGAAAAAGTTTTTGGGCTTTCCGAAATCACCAGACATAATCTTTATAATTCATCGGAGGTTACAGGTGGACCGGCTCCTGGCTATAGTAGTGGAACAGCTCTGAAGACAGTTGAAGAGGTCGCCAAAAAGACCTTGCCAAAAGGTTTTGGTATTGAATGGGCGGGGATATCTATTGATGAATCCCGACAAGGAAATCAGGCTATTTATATTTTTCTTATCTCCCTGATATTTGTTTATCTCGTGCTGGCGGCACAATACGAAAGTTTTGTATTGCCACTACCGATTATCTTCTCCTTACCGGTTGGTATTTTTGGAGCATTCTTTTTACTAAAGGTTCTTGGACTGGAAAATAATATCTACGCGCAAATCGCGATGGTGATGCTCATTGGCATTTTGGGTAAGAATGCCGTACTGATTGTTGAGTTTGCTGTTCAGCGACATCGCTCCGGAATGAGTGCCAGGGATTCTGCTATTGAAGGTGCAGCGGCCCGCCTTCGCCCCATCCTGATGACATCTTTCGCTTTTATTGCTGGATTAATTCCGTTAGTGGTTGCTCATGGCCCGGGTGCAATTGGTAACAGAACAATTGGAACCGCAGCGGCCGGAGGGATGTTGTTTGGAACCATTTTCGGAGTTTTAATTGTTCCTGGCCTATACTACATTTTTGCAAAAATAGCAGAGCGCCATTTCCCTATGGTAGAAAATGAAGATGATGAACCATTAACTGATGAACTCGCATAACATGAACTCAATTAAAAAATATAAAAACATTGCAGCATTCGTCATCTGTATATCATTGGCGGCTTGCAATACCCTTACACCCATTCGAAAATCGGATCCGGGAGCAATGCCTCAATCGTATGACGATTCGAAAGATTCAACAAATTCTGCACAAATAAAATGGAAAGATTTTTTTGCAGATAAAAATTTAGTCAACCTCATTGATACGGCTCTTAAAAATAATTTTGATCTGTTGATTACCTTGCAGGATATTGAAATTGCAAGAAATGACATTCGGTTTAGAAAAGGAATGCTGTTTCCTGCGGTAAACATTGGAGTTGGAGCAGAACGAGAAAAGGTGGGACATTATACAAGTCAGGGAGCAGGGGATGCTTCTGCAGAAATTACTCCTGGACAAATCGTTCCGGATCCGCTGGATAACTTTTCACTTGGTTTACATGCGAGCTGGGAAATAGACATCTGGAAAAAATTAAGAAATTCGAAAAAAGCTGCCTACTCAAGATATCTGGGTAGTGTAGAAGGTAAAAAATTTGTGGTGACGAACCTGGTTTCTGAAATTGCAAACGATTACTATGAATTACTTTCGTTGGATAATCAGTTGGATATCATCAGACAAACGATAAGCCTGCAAAAAAATGCATTGGAGATTGTGAAGATCCAAAAGCTAGCTTCTGTAGTGAATGAATTGGCTGTGAAAAAGTTTGAAGCAGAAGTGTTGAGCTCTCAAAGCATGGAATTTGAAGTTCTCCAAAGCATCAAGGAAAATGAAAATGAGATTAACTTTTTATTGGGCAGGTATCCTCAACCGGTTGTGCGCGATAAATCTGTTTTCATGACACAAATCCCTCAACAGATAAAAGTGGGGATACCTTCTCAATTGCTGGCAAATCGCCCGGATATAAAACGTGCGGAACTAGAATTGTTTGCAACAAAATGTGATGTGAAAGCAGCGCAGGCAGAATTTTATCCTTCGTTTAATATATCCGGTGGAATGGGCTTTGAAGCTTTTAAAACGCCTTATCTTTTTACAACTCCTGAATCGTTTATGTTCTCTTTAATTGGTGAGCTAACCGCGCCGCTTATCAACAGAAGCGCAATAAAGGCAGAGTTTAATAAGTCAAAGGCTTACCAGGTACAGGCGCTCTATGATTATCAAAAAACAATTTTAGAAGGATATGTTGAAGTTTCCAATCAGTTGTCGAATATCAATAACCTGGAACAGTTTTATAATTTGAAAAATAAAGAGGTAGAAGCGTTGACCAATGCCATTGATATTTCAAATGACTTATTTAAATCAGCAAAAGCAGATTATTTGGAAGTATTGATGACACAACGTGATGCATTGGAGTCGAAAATAGAATTGATTGAAGCAAAGAAAAAACAGTTTAACGCTGTGACCAATGTGTATAAAGCTTTGGGAGGTGGTTGGAATTAATCTTAAACGCAACATCTCCTTTTAAAATGCAATCGCCCGGAAACCTGGGCGATTGCATTTTTATACCGTTAATTCACGAAATACGACCAATCACTAAAAAGCATTTAAAATATGCGGGTTTGATACTCCCTCTCTTTTCTACGGTTCTGAAAAGGACTATATTTGCGTAAAATTCAAAAGACAGAATGTAATGCAGCACCAGGGAATAATTAAATTGATTTACTCCTTCACTTTTTTCTTGTTTTATAATCAGGTATTTGCGCAAAGCGAAATTATCGACAAAAAGACAAAATCAGGCAGAGAATATAGTTTAAGAATAAAAACGGTAACCGCTGACTCTATCTTTTACAAACACGGAGAGAAAGTAGAGTCAATAGCATTGGTAGATGTTATTTCATTAGTGTAAATGACAACAGCAAAATGAGAGAAGTAAATGAAAGAGGAATTCGGAGCATATTCTTTTAAACGTGTGATGCTTAAAAATGTTCGTTGAATGCGTTGTGCATTTTAGCCATAAATACATCTTTAATTGCACATTTGGCCAAAATGATCAATATACAAACAGCCGATTATTTGCATCTTACAAATTAACCGGATGGAACGATCATTTTAAAAGTGGCTGATCATCAGTTGTTTAAATAATGGGGCAAATTCAAAAAATGCCAGAAATGAATATTTTTTGTTTGGAATAACAAATCTTTTTCTACATTTGCAGTCCTATAACAATACCCGGAGAGATGCCTGAGTGGCCGAAAGGAACAGTTTGCTAAACTGTCGTACTGGGAAACCGGTACCGAGGGTTCGAATCCCTCTCTCTCCGCTTTCACCCGCCGTAGCTTTAGCGAAGGCGGGTTTCGCATTTTAGCACCGAACCTGCTCTAAGGGGCTTTATCCTTCGAACGGGTTTCAGCGGACGCAGTCCGCCATCATCACTTCATTTTAACATTATCAATTATTTAGCTTTAGCGAAGGCCGGCTTCGCCCTTAAAGCAATCAGTGCTCTAAGTGGCTTTATCACCAGAACGGCTTCGGCGCACAAGGTCCGCCGAAGCTTTTACCACTAATGTTGATGCGGAGCACAAAACTTTCGGCTACCACCAAACTGTCTGCGGTGCACGAAACCCCGCCTATTGCAAATATGCTGTTATGCACCGTTTTTCTTTTTTGTCAAAGTATTTGTTTATCACCTATTTTTTTATTGTCATTATAATTGTCGAGCCGGGAAGAACGGTAATTGCTTTTTCATTCTTGCTTGCATCTTGATAAGAAATATTCCCCTTTTTAAATAAATACGCACTTGTTGTCATTCGTAATGGCTTTGTCACGAATAGAGTTAGATATTCGATGTTGTTTTCGTGGCAATAATTAAATGTCATGCCGAATATTGGTGTGTCAGAAGCACCATCAAAAACGCCAATTCTGTAATGAACGCCATTTAGCACAATAGTCAGGACGTTAGCAAGCATGAACGTTTCATATTGTAAAGTTGTCTTACCGCTTGTTGTTTGTGTCGAATAAAGCTTAGTGTTGTCATCGTAGACTTCGTCCTTAACTTTAATAACATTCAACTTTGTCATAGTTGCTTGAAAGTCGAGAAGCAAAGTATCTTTGTTTTTCACCAGTTGAATATAACCAGTCGTTGTCCCCGAAAATTGTCCGCTGTGAACTGACTGAAAAATGGAATTGTCTTTGTTTGCCCACCAACTTTTATAAATGCTGTCATTAACCGTTTGAGCGAAACCAGTCAAGGAAGTTAAAATAACCAAAAATGTTAATGTCAGCCGTGTCAAGTTGTTTGTCGTTTTAAAATGGTGCTAACGGT
>DAORKB010000240.1:0-5094 GCA_035439365.1 Bacteroidia bacterium | reverse complement strand
GATTTTGGAGCTGGAGTCTACGTTTATTCAACAGATAAAAAATGGTATGTAGGAGCGAGTGTTCCGCAAGTTTCACAAAGCAGAATCAAATTTTATGACCGCGTAACTGCTTCTTCCAGCCGTTTGACCGCACACAGCTATTTAATCGGAGCATATAATTTTAATGTCGGTGAAGATTTTAAAGTGGAACCTTCTCTTTGTTTGAAGTATGTTGATCCGGTACCAATGCAATTCGATATTGGAGTTCGTGGAATTTACAAAGAGAAATATTGGATCGGGGCCGTGTATCGCTATCTGGATGCAGCTTCTGCAATTGTTGGATTCAACATCAAAGAAAATATTTCCATAGCCTATTCATACGATTACACACTTACCAGTATGAAAAAATATACTACTGGAACGCATGAGCTGATGATTGGGGTAAAGTTTCATAAGGTAGAAGCTAATTAGCAGGAACAAGACTTTTGTTTTTAGTTGATTTGTTCAAGCAATTTTTTAATATTGCTGTATGAAAAACAAAGTACTCTTTTTTATTTGCTTTATATGCCTTTTCAAAAATAATATAAACGCTCAGCCTTTTGCCGATATAATTACATATAGCTATCAGACCTTTTCAGCTCCTTACCAAAACTTTGATTCGCAAAAAAACAGAACAGATAATTATGTGCTGAACTTTTTTGTGCCCAAAGAATTTAAAAACGGAAATGTATTCCTGCTAAGATTAAATTCCGAATACATTAATACACTTCCAGCTTCCTCTCCTAATTATGCTGTTGCAGCTGTATCACTACCAATAGGTTTTCAGTTAACAACAAAAAATAAAAAATGGAAAACAGTGCTAATAGCAATTCCAAAAATAGCATCCGACTTCAGAGATAAGCTTGATAAGCTGGATATGCAAATGGGAGGGATATTTTTACAAAACTATGTGTACAGTGAAAGATTAAAATTTAAAGCCGGGTTATATTATAATCGGGAAGCATTTGGTAATTTTTTTGTGCCGTTAGTGAGTATTGATTGGCGAGCGAGTGACAAAATAAATTTTTATGGTATTCTTCCTACAAATTATAAAATCGAATTTAATTTACTAAAGAATAAATTGTACACCGGTGTAAATTTTAAATCATATACACGATCTTTTCGATTGTCTCGTAATCAAAATAATGACTACATGAGATACGATGAAATACAAGTCAAAGTATTCCTGGATTACTTTATTTATAAAAAAATACTGCTTTTTGGAGAGATGGGATATGCACTTGGAAAATCACCCATCCAATATATGTACAATACCGATCAGGCAACACTTACGAACTCGGTCTTTCCTCAGGTTAAAAACGGCATGGTATTCAATGCGGGCTTGGCTTACAGGTTGCGTTTTGATTTAACTGCTGAATCCGCAAAATAGGGTCTGTCAGGCAAATGATCTATCGATTACAATTTTCCGTATCTTTGTGTCGCAGAAAAGCATAAAATTTATAAAAGAATGAGCATTACAAAAGAGCAAATTCTTGAAGCCCTGAAAAATGTGGAAGATCCGGATCTTAAAAAAGATTTGGTAACCTTAGGCATGATTAAGGACTTAGAGGTAGAGGGAAAAAAAGTAAGCTTTACCGTTGTACTCACCACCCCTGCTTGCCCTATGAAAGAGTTAATTCACAAAGCCTGTGTGAATGCAGTACTTCATTTTGTGGATAAAGAGGCGATTGTTGAGGTGAAGATGACAGCGAATGTTAGCGAACGCCAAAACAAAGGAGCTTTGTTGCCCCAGGTAAAAAATATTGTAGCTGTAGCATCCGGAAAGGGTGGTGTTGGAAAATCAACCATAGCATCAAATTTAGCGGTAGCATTAGCGAAACAAGGGGCGAAGGTAGGCTTAATTGATGCGGATATTTATGGTCCATCTCAAACCATTATGTTTGATGTGGTGCATGAAAAGCCCATGATTAAAGTGGTTGACGGTGCCAATAAAATTATACCAGTTGAAAGCTATGGTGTAAAATTACTGTCGATTGGTTTTTTTGCAGATACTTCTCAAGCCATTGTATGGCGTGGGCCAATGGCTTCCAAGGCACTTACACAAATGTTTTCAGATGCAGATTGGGGCGAATTGGACTATATGATTATTGATTTACCACCTGGTACTGGCGATATTCATTTATCCTTGGTAGGATCCGTACCTCTTAATGGTGTTGTTATCGTAAGTACCCCACAACAAGTAGCATTGGCTGATGCTCAAAAGGGAGTTGGCATGTTTCAACTGCCTCAAATCAATGTCCCTGTTTTAGGTATTGTTGAAAACATGGCTTACTTTACACCGGCAGAGTTACCCGATAACAAATATTATATTTTTGGTAAAGATGGAGCGAAAACATTAGCTGAAAAGCTTCAGGTACCTTTGTTAGGTGAAATACCATTGGTACAAAGCATATGTGAGGCCGGAGATGCAGGAAGACCAGCTGTAATGCAGGAAAACACACCTCAGGCATTGGCATTCATGGAATTGGCGAAAAATGTAGCACAGCAAGTGTCTATTGTGAATGCCGCCAAAACCTTATCTGTTGCGGGTTAATTGAAAAGAAATACAAACAAATAAGCGATATATCAATGAATGATTTGATAAAAAAAGTAGAAGAAGCATTGGATCAGGTTCGTCCCTATCTGCAGGCAGATGGAGGCAATGTATCCTTGCTTGAAATAACAGACGAGAAGGTTGTAAAACTGGAACTGTTAGGGGCATGTAAATCCTGCTCCATGAGCATGATGACATTAAAGGCAGGTATAGAAGAGTCAATTAAACGCTCTGTTCCTGAAATTATAGCGGTAGAAGCGGTGAATGTTTCTGTACCAGCTTAATTACCTAATAATTCTATAGATAATACATTTTTTTATTGGAGCAACAAACATTTATCAGTACCTTTGTAGCCGAAATATTTAATGAGAATGAGCTGTTATCCCCACTATATCGTATGCTGTAGCACATTGTGTTGTAAACTGTCCGTTTACAGGGATTAACTTTATATATAACTAACATATTTTAAAGGTTTTTCCCAAGGGAGAAACCTTTTTTTTTAATCAATAGGAAACAAAAATTATAAATACCCGGGCCAGTCTCGGGACAATAAAAATGGGAGCTAAAACAGAAATAAAAAAGAATGTCGTAATTCTATTTGCAGGTGATTCCGGCGATGGTATTCAGTTAACCGGTTCACAATTTACCACAACAGCTGCATTGTACGGAAATGATATCAGTACATTTCCAAACTTTCCTGCCGAAATCAGGGCTCCGCAAGGGACAATAGCCGGTGTTTCAGGGTTTCAGTTACATTTTGGAAGTGATGAAGTATTTACAGCCGGAGATGCAAGCGACGTTTTGGTTGTAATGAATGCGGCCGCTTTAAAAGCCAATCTTAAGCAATTGAAACAAGGAGGTATTGTGATTGCCAATACAGATGGATTTGATGCGAAGAATTTAAAACTTGCAAAATATCCTGATGGTGTCAATCCATTAAAAGATGGTTCATTAGATAAATATGTTGTTCATGAAATAGATGTAACTAAAATTACACGTCTTGCCTTAGCCGATTCCGGGCTTGGAACAAAAGAAATGGATCGTTCTAAAAATATGTTTGTTTTAGGATATATCTACTGGATGTACAACCGCAAGGTGGATAATACAGTTGAGTTTTTAAAAGAGCAATTCAAAAAACGTCCGGAGTTAATTGATGCAAACGTTAAAGCATTGAAAGCAGGCTTTAACTATGGTGATACGATTGAAGCACCAATGAATCGTTTTGAAGTAAAACCGGCACCCGTTTCAAAAGGAACCTATAGAAGCATCGTTGGAAATCAGGCAACAGCACTTGCATTGATTGCAGCCGCTCAAAAATCAGGTTTAACATTATTCTATGGAACGTATCCTATAACTCCTGCAACGGATATCTTGCATGAGCTTTCCAAACATAAAAATTTTGGTGTAAAAACATTTCAGGCAGAAGATGAAATTGCAGCGATTACTTCGGCGATCGGTGCATCATTTGGCGGTTCCTTAGCAGTTACTGCCTCGTCCGGACCTGGTATTGCATTAAAAGGTGAGGCGATCGGACTTGCATTGATGCAGGAATTGCCACTGGTGATTGTAAATATTCAACGTGGTGGACCAAGTACCGGCTTGCCTACTAAAACAGAGCAGGCAGATCTTATGCAGGCATTGCATGGACGTAACGGTGAAGCGCCCGTGCCAATTATAGCGGCATACTCTCCAACAGATTGCTTTGAGAGTACATTTGAAGCATGTCGCATTGCATTGGAATTTATGACACCTGTATTCTTTTTAAGTGACGGTTATTTAGCAAATGGCTCCGAACCTTGGAAATTCCCAGCAGCTGCTGATTTGCCAGAAATCAAAGTTAGTTTTGCAGAAAACACATTGAAAGAAGGGGAAAAATACCTTCCTTATAAACGTAATGAAAAACTTTCGCGTCCTTGGGCCATCCCGGGCACAAAGGGGTTAGAGCACCGTATTGGTGGTATTGAAAAAGAAAACGAAACCGGGAATATATCCTACGATCCTGATAACCACGAATTGATGGTGAAAACACGTCAGGCAAAGGTAGATGGTATTGCGAATTATATTCCGCTTCAAACAATCGATGCAGGGAATGCAAAAGGTAAATTGCTGGTGCTTGGATGGGGATCAACGTATGGGTCCATAAAAGTAGCAGTTAAAGAAGCCATTGCCGAAGGCTATGATGTATCACATGCACAAGTAAAATACCTGAATCCTTTCCCTAAAAATTTAGAAGAAATTTTGAAAAGTTTTGATCAGGTATTGATTCCGGAAATCAACAATGGTCAGCTGATTAAGGTTATTCGAGATAAATATTTTATTGATGCAAAAGGCTTAAACAAGATAAAAGGATTGCCTTTTACTTCAGCTGAAATAAAAGAAAAAATAGTAGAACTCATAGGTAAAAAATAAATGCATTGAATCGCATCTTTTCACAACGATCAGTGAAAGAAATGCGTATAGGAAGTGTTCAAATAAAAGAAAATGGAAGCACAAACAATAGAACCAAAGTTAACCGCAAAGGA
>DAORKB010000239.1:0-5138 GCA_035439365.1 Bacteroidia bacterium | reverse complement strand
AGTTCATCTACTTATTGGGGAACAGATAAATACGATCAAAGTTTTTTTGTACAATTGGATCGGAACAATGAAATTTATTTGTTTGGTCAAACCGAAGGCAAGATGCCAGTTCAGGCTGCAGCATACAGCAACCCAAATAGCAGCCAGTTTATCACAAAACTGAATAACAGTTTGACAAAAATTGGTTTTTCAACTGTTGTTGGGAACGGACAAGTTTTTCCGAATATATCTCCCACTGCGTTTTTAGTGGATTTGTGCGGAAATATCTATGTTGCAGGATGGGCAGCAGGTTTCAAAAAAGGGAAAGGAACAAATGGAACAGACATTCCATTAACAAATATGCCAATTACTGCAGGCTCATTGGATGGCACAACTTCAGGATTTGATTTCTATTTAATGGTGCTTGGTGCCAATGCAAATTCACTGGTCTACGGAATGTATTGGGGTGGTGATAAAAGTCAGGAACACGTTCACGGAGGCACAAGTCGTTTTGATAAAAAGGGAATTGTATATCAATCTTTATGCACAGGTTGTGGAGGAAATGATGATTATCCGGTAATGCCGCCAGGAACATGGCCAAACAAGGGGCTTGACTCTATAAACGGAAGCACCAACTGCAACAATGCCGTTTTTAAAATCGACTTTCAACCCAAGCCGATAAAAGCACAATTTGTTGTGGACAGTGCAAAAGGCTGCGCTCCTTTTAAAGTAAAATTTGCTAATCAAAGTACTTCTTGGACAGATTATGTCTGGGATTTTGGGAATGGAGATACCACCTCTGTAATACCAAGCCCCACTCATGTGTACACAGTACCTGGTACGTATAAAGTAAAACTTTTAACGGTTAATAAATTTTGCAATACAATCGATTCTACTTTTTTAACCATAACAGTATACCCGAGTATAAATGCAGATTTCGATTTAGTAAATATAAAATGTACGGACTCAGTAACGTTTACTGATAAATCATTTGCAAATCCCGTATCCTGGCTTTGGAATTTTGATGATGGAACTTCCTCAACGCTGCAAAACCCGGTTCACGTGTATAAGACAACAGGCTCTTATACTGCACAACTTACTGTAACAACTGTAAATGGCTGTAAAGATACAGTTCAGGTTTCTTTTGATAATAGATATACGATCTCGGTAAATAAAGATACACTAATATGTGAAGGTAATAGCACCCAGCTTTTGGCAAATGGAGGCTATAGCTATAAATGGTTACCAACAACCGGATTAAATGACCCTAACATCGCTAACCCTTTGGCAAGTCCGGCAAAGACAACCACCTATACTGTTCACATAAATTATGTTAATGCAATGGGGGATTCCTGTTCAAAGGATTTGACAACAACCGTTAATGTTTTTGATAAGAATAGCATTACGTTAAAAGCAACTGCCGATATAAATGTGGTTGTTAAAGGAGAATCCACAACGCTTCATGCAACGATCAATCCGGTTTTTTCTGTTAAATGGTCGCCTGAAGCGGATGTTAAAGATCCCAACGCATTAAATACGCTTGTTACACCTCAAACAACAACAACATATACAGTGAGCATTATTGCAGGTAGTTGTTCCAGATCGGATACCGTAACCATTTATGTTTTGCCAAATGATTGTGAAACAGATGATATTTTTGTTCCCAATACCTTTACACCAAATGAAGACGGGCAAAATGATGTATTGTATGCAAGAAGCAATGTTGTGTCTTCAATTTATTTTGCTGTATACGATCGTTGGGGAGAGTTGATGTTTGAAACAACAGATTTGAAAAAAGGCTGGGATGGCGTTTATAAAGGAATGAAAGCCGATCCTGCGGTGTTTGCCTGGTATGTGAAAGGGAAGTGTTATAATGGAAAGGAATTTTTCAAAAAAGGAAATGTTACATTGATTCGATAATTGAAGATGATTAAAACACACCAAAAAAATTTGAGAGTATCGCTTTTTAAAAGCGGTGTGTTTCTGTTATTGTTCTTTTTATGGAATGTTTCATTCGCCCAGGAAAAGGTCTTAAACGAATGTGAAGAAGCAATCATACTAGCACCCGATACATTTACACCTAATGATGATGACGAAAATGATGTATTGTATGCAAAAAGCAATGCCGTTTCCACCATATATTTTGGAATATATGACCGTTGGGGACACCTGGTGTTTGGAACAAATGACTTGAGAAAAGGCTGGGATGGCGTTTATAAAGATATGAAAGCAGAGCCTGGCGTGTTTGTCTGGTACGTTAAAGGCAAATGTTATAACGGAAAGGAATTTTTCAAAAAAGGAAATGTTACATTGATTCGATAATTCATGAAAATGAACGTGAATAAAATACAGCAAAATAATCTGAAAATGTCACTTTTTAAAAGTGGTACATTTCTGTTATTGCTCTTTTTATTGAATACATCATACGCTCAGGATATTCACTACTCTCAATTCAATGCGTCTCCTCAAAATTTAACTCCTGCTCAAACTGGTTTGTTTGATGGTGATTGGCGATTTGTCGGAAATTTTCGCAGCCAATGGTCCGCGATCCCTGTTCCTTATAAAACATTTTCACTGGCGGCGGATACACGCTTTAGTAAACTATTAAAAAATGATGTGCCCGCAGCAGGGTTGGTTATCAATACGGATCGCGCTGGTGACTCCCGGTTTACGACCATGCAGGTATTGGCATCGCTTGCGTACATAAAAAAATTAACGAAAGATTCTACCAATTTTCTTTCTGTATCCGTACAGCCAGGGTTTACTTCAAAAAGTTTTGATGTAAATGCCCTCACGTTTGATAATCAATATAACGGTGATGTGTATGATAAGAATTTATTGAGTGGAGAAAATTTTTCAAAAACAAAAATGCGTTATTTTGAGTTGGGTGGTGGGCTGGCTTACCTTTGGAGGAAAAGCGCACGTAAACAAATAAACATAGGTGTTTCGGCGATGCACCTCACACAACCCAAGCAATCGTTTTTTAATAACGATGAAATAAGATTGGATATGAAAACCTGTGTGAGCGGTTTGGCAGAATTTCCAATCGCAGAAAAACTGGATATTATCCCAACCTTTATGTATCAGTCGCAAGGAAAATTTAAAGAAACCGTGGTAGGAAGTTTTGGTAAATATTATCTCAAGCCCATTGATGGTTTAACAACAGCATTCTCGCTTGGAGCTTTTTACAGAGTGAAGGATGCATTTATTATTGTTGCCAATATGGATTATAGAAATTTTAATGTGGGTGTTAGTTATGATGTAAATACCTCTCGTTTAACAGAAGCAACAAACAGACGAGGAGCATTTGAAGTTTCTGTGATTTACATTTTCAAAAAAGAACCAGTGTTTATTGCTAAAAAACGTATTTGTCCAATTTACATGTAGTATGTTAAATCTCTTTAAACGATATTCAATACTTGCAATAATTTTATTTTGTTTTATAGCCTCCAATACCTACTCACAAAAACTAAAAACGTTGTTGGCTGATGGAGATAAGGCCTTTGCAGAAAACGATTTTTTGGGTGCCTCCTTATACTACAATTATGCTATCCTGAAAGATTCATTTGATATTCATATACAATATAAATATGCAGATGCCAGTCGTTTGAATTTCGAGTATGATGTAGCAGAGCATTGGTATAATAAAGTATACAAAGCCGATCCGCAAGGAAAGCTATATCCGGAGTGCGTTTTCTGGATCGCTACCTTAAAGAAAAATAAAGGAAAGTATAAAGATGCCCGAAAGTTATTTGATAAATACGCAAAAAAGAACAAAAAGAAAAAAGACAATTATTTTGTAAAAAAAGCGGTTCAGGAAACCGCCGCTTGTGATTTTGCTCAACTACTCATTGCAAAACCAAATACAGAGGTGAGTGTGATTCACCTGGATACTAGTATAAATAGTAAAGTTTCGGAATATGCACCCATGCAGGTGGATAGTTTGCTTTATTTTTCATCTCTTAAAGATGCCCGTGATAAAGACAAAAAACAGAAAATAAATTACAATAAAATTTATACATCCATACAAGATAGTATAAAATGGGAAAAGGCAAAGGAACTGGATAACTTGTTTAATGAGGCTGGCGTGCACAATGCGAATACTGCATTTAATGAAGATTTTACCAAAGTATTTATTTCCCGTTGTGAAGGAAAAAATGCGCAGGATTTTACCTGCGAGATTTATTCATCAACATTTGTAAATGGTCACTGGGAAACGTTAAAAAAATTACCTTCCGAAATCAATCAATCCGGTTCTACGAATACGCAGCCTGCTGTTGGGTATCTGGGCGAAGAAGAGGTGTTGTTTTTCGCATCCGACAGACCAGGTGGTCAGGGCAGGATGGATATCTGGTACAGCAAAATAAATAAAGACGGATCTTTTCAAACACCAATAAATGCGGGTGATAAAATAAACTCAATAGAAGATGACATTACCCCCTTTTATTGCAAACCTTGCCAGGAATTATTTTTTAGCTCAACCTGGCACAAAGGATTGGGAGGTTTTGATATTTTTAAAAGTGAATATAAAAGCAATGCGCTGGGAGAACCAAAAAATATGGGTGTTCCAATTAATACCAGTTACAACGATATTTATTTTTCAATTAATTCAAAACAAACACAAGCGTTTTTATCATCCAATAGAAAAGGATCTTATTTCGAAGAAAAGGAAGGCTGCTGCAATGATATTTATATGTTTAAATTACCGAATGTTCCTCAAATACCTAAAAAGGTTGATAGCACACAGATTTTTGTTACACAACTCAAATTGCTTGTTCCGCTTACACTCTATTTTCATAATGATGAACCGGATAAAAAAACACTGGCAACTACTACCACAAAAAATTACAAGAAAACGTACGAAGATTATGTTGCAATGAAAGAGCTTTACAAAAAAGAGTATTCAAAAGGCGCCAAGGCAACAGATCTTGAAAGGGCTCACAACGATATTAATACTTTGTTTGAGGATACGGTAGATGTTGGAATGCAAGACTTGGAAAGATTTGCACAACTACTATTAAAAGTGTTGCGTGAAAAAGAAAAGGTTATTATCACCATGCAGGGGTTTTGCAGCCCATTGGCATCTACAGATTATAACGTTAATCTGGCAAAAAGAAGAATTTCCAGTCTACGCAATTATTTTATGGAATATCAGGATA
>DAORKB010000238.1:0-5160 GCA_035439365.1 Bacteroidia bacterium | reverse complement strand
TATGGTAAAAATAACCGCTTGTTGCATTTAAAAGGATCTGCTTATTTCTCTGTGGTTCATAAAGATGAATTGCCTCTGATTGTGGATGCCGGAAAAGTATTTATCAAAGATATTGGCACACAATACAATGTTGTGGCACAGCCGGATTCAGATAGTTTGTATGTGCATGTGGACGAAGGAGAAGTTTCGTTGTATGATGAAAGCGGCATTGAAACAAGAATTAAAAGAGCCGAAAGTGCTTTTTATATCAAGTCGCAAAAGAAAATTTTTATGAATGCAACAGATGAAGTTATTCGTGCACAAATGCATGATACCATCAGCTTGAATTTTGTGAATGCTAAATTAACCGATGTTGTAAACACATTAAATAAGAAATACCACACAACCATCACGATTGAGAAAAAATCAATTGAAAATTGCATTATTACATCTAAATTTTATAATGAGAAAATTGAAACTGTTTTATCCATAATCGTAGAAACACTAGGAGTAACTTATGAAAAGAACAAAGAAGGTTTTATCATAAAAGGTGAGAAATGCAATCATTAAAAAGTTGGATTGTTGTATTGTTGTGTACTTCTTTTAATACGATTTCGTATGCTTTTCAGCAAGTGCCCTATCTGGAACGCTTGGTTACCTTAAACGCCAACGATCAAAAAATATCTGAAATTTTCAAAGCGATATCCAAACAAACGGATGTTATTTTTTCCTATACCGGTTTTAATGATGGAAAAAAAATAACCAAAAATTATCATCGGGTACCATTAAAAAAAGTACTCGATGATTTATTAAAAGACTTTTCGGGTAGTTATGTTTTGAAAGGCAAATATATCATTGTTCATTTTGATCTTAAAAATGATGTCTCTGTAATAGCCGGATATGTGTTTAACGCCATAGATAGCAACAGAATTGAGAATGTAGATATCTACATGAAACAAAATCAATACATGACAGTGTCGGATCAGGTTGGTTTTTTTTCGGTTCAATATACAGGTGATTTGCCTCAAATTTCCTTGCTTTTTAAAAAAGATGGATATGAAGAAACTACCCTTCTTGTTTCAGGAAAAAATAAGGGAGAAGTGTTTATGTATATGAACCCAACTTCCATCATTTCAGTTTTGAAACGTAAAAATACCGATTCTCTGTTTGTAAACAATCAATCCGGATTATCTAAACCAACGCTTGCTTTACGGAAAATTGAGCTTCCGGCAAACTTAATAATACGGGAACCTGTAAAACAGTTAACAGAAGAAGAACAGCCAGCCTCACCAAAAATGCATCATGAAATTAAACTGGGCCTTCATGCTGCGATTGCAATTCCTATAGGAGGAAGTCTTAATCAAAGCAATATGCAATTGGGATTAGAAGCCGACTATTTTATCACCAATAATGTGGCGATAGGATTGAATGGATCTATAAACTCTTTTACGCTAAATAATGAACCAGACTATGAATATTTTAAATGTTCGGTTACTGAGTTTTCGGTTTCGGGTGGATATTATTTAGGAAAAGAAAAATGGAGACCGCATATAGGTTTTAGTGTAGGGTTATATAAAAATAAAGTTGACTATAGTTATACCTATAATAAATTGCCTTATCCGTATGCTTATTATGTAATTCCAACTACTGTTACTAATTCAGAGACTGAAAACAAATTTGGATATGCACCACAAGCAGGTCTTTTATATGAATTAACAAAACGAATTGATTTTGATTTAACAATGAAATACCATGTAATTGCAAGTAGTTTTGGCACCATTCCGTATTGGGGAGTTACTGCTGGTTTTTTATTTAATTTGTAATAGTTGAATTTTCAGATGCACATATTCGATTTTAAATATTTTAAATTCAGCTCATTCTTAAAAATGAATACGCGTGTATCGTACCACAAGGTTTTGATAATTGTAATTTGCATTAGTTGTTTATGTGCGTGCCAAAAAATTGTTCAACCGCCTGAATCCGAGTTGACAGCTCCTTTTAAAAATATTTATGTAAATGGTACCGTGACCCTTAATATTTATGATGGGAATGAAAATGCTGTAACAGAAGCCATAGGGTATTCTATCAAACCCACGATACAAAATAATGCGTTAATGATTACCGGTTGGGGAAATATAAGTTTGAAGATTAAGGAATGCGATACCATTTTTATTAATGACAATTCAATTGTAAGTGGGGTTAACTCAACAAAGTTGGGACATGTGACATTTAAAATCAGCGATGTAACATCTTTCACAGCTAGTTATGTTAGTTTAACCGATTCCATTGATGTGGTCGTGAATGGAAGTGGGACCTATACTTTTTCCGGGACCACCAATAAATTGAATGTGTATATGAATAGCACCGGGCAATTTTCGGGCAATGTTCCGGGTAATAGCTTAATTAGCAAAAATTGCAAGGCTAGAATAAATAGTACAGGGAATACGGATGTTTTTGTATCGGATACGCTTACAGGAATTATCAATGGAGATGGGGACATTAACTATTCCGGAGACCCAAAGAAAGTAATACCTGTAGTGATAAGCGGAAACGGGCAGTTGATTAAAAAATAGTTTTCAGTATTTTTTTTCAAATAAAATATAATCTCCGTCTTTTGATTTCCCTCTTGATTTTTCCGTAAATCCATGCTTTTGATAAAAAGCAATTGCATTGCTATTTTTCTCCAAACATTTCAATTGAACGGTGCTTGTTGTTAGTTTACATCCGGCCTTTAATAAGACACTTCCGATACCCCTCTGTTGAAATTCTTTCGAAATATATAAATGGTGTAAGAAATTTTCTTGTAACCACATAGAAATAAACCCTGCAATAGCACCATTGTAACGTGCAACAAGAATATGTTCTCCTTTTGTGTGCGCATCAAAATCGGCCAGTTGAAAGGTACCTGTTATCGGACCTTCGATGAGTTCTTTTCTACACGTCAAATATATTTCGCGAAGCGCATCTTTATCAAAAGGAAATACTTCTGTAATTTCTATCACAAGATACGGTTTGGATTGTTTTTAATGAATTCAATTTTATGAAGAAACAGTTCAGCCATTTTCTCCGATCTCCATTTCGCTTCATCTGCTTTAGGTCCTTTGAAATATTCATTGATAGTCATTGCAAAGAGTTGCAGCCATCGGTCAAAATGATCTTTTGAAACCGGTAATTTAGCGTGTGGAGGAAATGGTCTGCCAGAATAAGTAGGTTCATCCAATAAAATGCTTTGCCAGAAGCTATACATTTTTGCAAGGTGAATGGGCCATTTATCGCCTATTTTTTCATTGAATATGGGTGATAATAATTCGTCCTCCCTTATCTTTGAATAAAAAGAATCGACAAGCAAACGTATATCATCCATGTTTTGAATATCCTTCATACTTGCAAAAGTACGAAGGATTTTGATCAAAGAAAGATGACTGTTCCAATAAATTATTTTTTTAGCAACGGAAAATACCGCTCTTTCATCACATCCAGGTGCCAGCGTTGGTGACCAGCAATAATAAACCCGATTGCCAAAACAGAATATTCGCCTGTAGAACCTTTTCCTTTTCTTAAAAGCATTTCATCCGAATAAGATTTATATAACTCAATAAAAGAGCTTCGAACAATTTTCATTTCGCGAACAATATCCGTTAACGACCTGTTGTTTGCATTTGCATTTTCAACATACAGATTTTCATCAAATGACAAAACCTGCCCGGGTTCCTTTCTGCTGAATGCAGTTGCACGATACGTAAATACGCGTTCGGTATCGATCAGGTGTTGAAGAATATCTTTTACGGTCCATTTCCCTGGTGCATATACCTGATCACCTAATGCTTCAAATGATTTCAATGGTAACTCTTCAATTTCTTTTAAGCTAATTTCCAATGCCTTTAATAGTGGGACATCATCTACTTTGTTAATATACCTGTCAAAATAGTCTGGCATGGGTTTGATCTGATCTTTTTTCATGTGCTTTATTTAGTTTTGTATGATTCGAATTATTTGCCGTTCACTTTTTAATCCGCATTGTTTTGCAATCTGGTTCCTTGTTATATCCGGATTTTTAAGAAGCTCCTTTATTTTATCTTTGCGGATCAGGGTTATAAATTCATTAATGGAAATACCGGTTTCTTTTTTAAACACACGGGTAAGGTTTCTGGAACTCATGTTTGCAATCACTGCTAAATCCTCAAGCGTACTTTTTTTATTGATATTTGTTTGTAACCAGTCCTGTAACTTGTGAATACAGGAATGCACATGGTTGCGGTAATTTAAAAATACGCTCTGTTGGCTATCATTACCTTGTCGACGGATATATACAACAAGTTCCCTTGCAATTTTATAGGTTGTATTATCATCAGTAAGTTTATTAATAATGTGCATGGCCAGATCGATACCGGCGGTTACACCAGCACTTGTATAAACTCCGTCTTGTTCGGCAAATAAGATGTTTTCGATCACATTGGCCTTTGGAAATTTTTCTTTTAACCGGGATGTATGTTTCCAATGGGTGGTGCATTTACGGTTATCCAATAAACCTGCAGCTCCCAGAACATAAGCGCCTGTACAAATAGAGCAGATATTTACACCTTGTTGGTTTGACTTTTTAAGCCAGCTTAGCAGCTCTTTCTCGCCAGTTAATTTTGACGACAGCAGGTAACTGGTTTCACAGCCAGGTATGAGAATATAGTCGCCAGGTTTGGGAACTATTTTTTTGAAATGCGTGACTTTACCGATGGGTAAATGATTGGATGTGCTTAATTGGGAATCGATAGAGCAGTATGTAATACTTATATCAACACCATAGTCCATGGCCTCCATCATCACTTGATCAGGTCCGGCTAAATCAAGTAAATGAACATGTGGTAGAATCAGGAAGATGATTTGCGTTTTTGCCATTCAGAATGTCTTTACACAAAGCTATGAAATAGAAGTGTTGAAGCAAAGACAATAAAGTGACATTTCAGGCCAAAAAATAAACGCCAAAGGTCTATCTTCTGGAATAAATCGTTTTATTGAGAAATCTGTTCTAATTCCATTATAGGTAATTCTACAGTAGATGGGTGAATTATTGTTCTTATCCTTTCTATCTTTTCTAATATAGAAAAGGATGTTTAACATCTTTATCATGTTTTTTAGATTATAAATTAATTCTACTTGAAATGAGAGGATTTAAGCGAGAATAGAGGA
>DAORKB010000237.1:2116-5190 GCA_035439365.1 Bacteroidia bacterium | reverse complement strand
AGAAGTATCATCTATTGCAAACAATCCCAATTTTGTTCCGGAGAACCTGATATCAACAGTTACAATTACAGAACAATGGAGCCCTTTGCTTAAAATTGATGTAACCTTGCTGAACAGCCTGGCATTTAATATTGAGTATAAGAAGGACAGGACCCTGGCTTTAGGCTTAAGTGCAAGAACAATTACAGAAGTTGCGGGACGTGAAATTGTGGGTGGAACAGGTTACAGGATTAAGAATGTCAAACTGGGTAAGAATATTAAAATTAAAGGAAAACCGATAAAAAGTGATGTGAATTTGAATCTGAATTTGTCGTTCCGTAAAAATCAGACGATCATTCGTAAAATTGATGAAGAAGTAAGTCAACCTACAGGTGGGACCAATATTGTATCTCTGAAAGCTTCTGCAGACTATATTATCAACGAACGAATTACGATAAAGGCTTTCTACGACTGGGTTTTGAACATTCCGGTTATTTCCACATCTTTCCGTACGACCAACACAAATGCAGGGCTTAGCTTGCGTTTAACGCTTTCAAATTAAAATGCGATAAAAATCATGTATTTATCAAATTAAGCATAAATTTGCGCTGTAAAAAATAATAAAACCGTAATTAAAATGAATTTCCCTGACAATTTAAAGTACACAAAAGATCACGAATGGGTTCGTGTTGAAGGTAATACCGCAGTAATCGGAATTACAGAGTTTGCACAAGGTGAATTAGGTGATATCGTATACATTGATATTTCAACAGAAGGTGAAGATCTTGCGCATGAAGAGATATTCGGTACTGTAGAAGCTGTAAAAACAGTTTCTGATTTATTTATGCCTGTAACAGGAAAAGTAAGTGCTGTAAATAAAGAGTTGGATTCAAACCCGGAGTCAGTTAATAAAGATCCTTATGGAAAAGGCTGGATGATTAAAGTGGAGATGAAAAATCCAGCAGAGGCAAATTCACTTTTAAGTGCTGCTGATTATAAAGCATTGATCGGACATTGATCCTATGGCAGGGCTTCGGATCACGCAGTAGGCCTTCGCTGAAGCTACGGCCTACACAGTAATCCTTTGTTCTTCGTCAACCATTGAAGTATTAACTATGCCAATCTAGGTCCTTGCTAAGATTGAGGTAGAGGCTTGTTTTTGTAATATGCTTTAATATAAACTCATGTTTTTTAAACATACAAAATGGGCAATGCTATGGGCATTGCTTATTCTATTTTTATGCGGAATGCCTGGAAAGGATATTCCGCATATTTCTTTTTTGGAATTACTGAGCTTTGATAAATTTGTGCATGCCAGTATATTTTTTATTTTTATTTTGCTTTCCATACGAGGTTTCCTTTTACAAACCTATTTTTTAAAATTGCAGTTAAATGCAAAGGCCGTTGCATTCAGTATCTGTGTTGCTTATGGTGGGCTGATGGAAATTATGCAAGGAACCTTGTTTGCGGATCGTAGTGCGGATGTGTACGATTTTATTGCCAATAGTTTTGGGTGCTTAATTGGATGGATGTTTTACAATTCCATAGAAAAGAAAATTCTTATACGATTGATCAAATAATCAAGTTGTTTAATCAGCCACTAATATGTCAGCAGTTAGTCCAATAAATTGGGAAGTAAAGTCGTTTGAAGGTCTCACAAATAAAGAACTTTACAGTGTATTGAAATTGCGTTCAGAAGTTTTTGTTGTTGAACAAAACTGCCCATATCCGGATATGGATGGAAAAGATATTTATTCTTTTCATTTAATGGGAACAAATGAAAAGAACAAATTAATTGCATATGCACGATTACTCCCGGCGGACATCGCATTTAAAGAAGTTTCAATTGGGCGGGTTGCTACAGCTCAGGCAGCTCGAAGAACAGGTGCAGGAATAGAGTTAATGCAAAATGCGTTGCAGATTATTGAAGACAAGCATGGAAAAGTTCCAATCCGTATTGGTGCGCAGTTGTACCTGAAGAAATTTTATGAACGTTTTGGATTTGTGCAGGATAGTGAAGTATATCTGGAAGATGATATAGAGCATATAGAAATGCAAAAAGAGGCATAAAATGGTACATTTTTATCTATTTCACTATCATAAATAGGTTGTTTACCTTTTATCTGGGAAATCCTGCCATTAAATAAATAAAGAAACCTAACCGCATTAAAATCGCTAAAAAAACGTTTTTTTGTTTAATGCATGCAAGTAAAAGAACTGCAATACGTTAAATTAATGTGGCTACCCACCCTGCAAAAAAGTTTGTTGGTAATGGAAAATGAATCTGTATTTACGGATCCAAAATTAACCCATCAAATTATGTATCACCTGGATTTGGCAACCTGGCACAATCATTTCCGAATTTTATATAAATCCTGGTTAATCGGTGAATCGGAAGAAATATTCATTATTCAAAGCAACATTAACTTCAGAATCATTTCTAAAATTGAAAAATTAAATCAAAAACTAAAAGGGGTAAAACTTTTTTATTGGTTTGATGTGGACAGAAGTCAGAAGGGGTATGATCATTTTTGCTGGTCGCATTGCCCGCTTTCGGATGCTCCGCTAATAGAATTAAAAAAAATGCATTTGAACAACAGATTTATCTCACCCAATCATCCGGTTGTATCCCCGGGATAAGGACCAAAGGTCGAAACCTTTGGCTTTTTTAAAAAATTATCATACAATCATTCCGGCACCTACTGTCACATTTGTAGCCTCATCAATTAAAATAATGCTTCCGGTGAAACGATTTTTATTGTATTTATCAATAGATAAAGGAGCTGTGGTGCGAATTGAAATTTTTGCAATATCATTTAGTCCGATCGCTTTGTCACCTTCAATTTTTTCGAGTGTATTGATATTTACCTTGTATTGAATATCTTTCACAACAGCTCTTACATCTTTTGATGCATGTTTCAATGCATATTTACCATTAGCCTGAAGTGGTTTTTCATTCAACCAGCAAATCATTACATCAACATCCTGGGTCGCTTCTGTTTTGTTATCTGATTTTACAATCATGTCACCACGTGAAATATCAATTTCATTTTCAAGGGTCAACGTTACGCTCATCGGTGCAAATGCTTCATCCA
>DAORKB010000237.1:0-2016 GCA_035439365.1 Bacteroidia bacterium | reverse complement strand
TCAATTTCATTTTCAAGGGTCAACGTTACGCTCATCGGTGCAAATGCTTCATCCAATGAAACGCCGTCACCATTGTCAATTGATTTAATTTTGGAAGTAAGTCCACTTGGCATGACGGTGATAGCATCACCTTTTTTGAATATACCTCCTGCAATTCTTCCTGCATAACCTCTGTAATCATGGTATTCATTACTCATCGGGCGAATAACATATTGAACAGGGAAACGGGCATCCTTTAAATTCTGATCATTGGTAATTTCAATACTTTCCAATAAGTTTAACAAGGTGTTACCTTTATACCATGACATATTGGTAGAGGCATCTACTACATTGTCGCCACGCAGCGCACTGATCGGAATAAATTTTACATCAATCGGATCAAGTTTGGAAGCAAAAGCTTCGTAATCTTTTTTAATGGCATTGAACGTTTCTTCTTTAAAATCAACAAGGTCCATTTTGTTTACGCAAACAATAACATGTGGAATTTTAAGTAATGAAGCAATAAATGTATGACGCATGGTTTGTTCAATAACGCCTTTGCGTGCGTCAATTAAAATCAATGCTACATTGGCTGTGCTGGCACCAGTAACCATGTTACGTGTATACTGGATATGTCCGGGAGTATCAGCAATAATAAATTTACGTTTCGGTGTAGCAAAATATCGGTAAGCAACATCAATGGTAATACCTTGTTCGCGTTCAGCACGAAGTCCGTCTGTTAACAGTGCCAGGTTTACGTACTCTTCACCGCGTTTTTCACTGGTTGCTTTAATAGCTTCGTATTGATCTTCGAAGATAGATTTAGAGTCGTATAATAAACGACCGATCAATGTACTCTTTCCATCATCTACAGAACCTGCAGTGGTAAAGCGTAAAAGATCCATATTCAAATATCCGGCTGTAGAAAAAGTTGTCATAGTTTAATTTTTCGTAATACAGGTATTAAAATACCTTTAAAATAACGTTATACTGGTTTTAGAAATATCCTGCTTTTTTTCTGTCTTCCATTGCAGCTTCGGAGCGTTTATCATCGATACGGCTACCACGTTCTGTAACACGTGTTGACGCAACTTCTTCAACAATTTGTTCCAATGTATTTGCTTGTGAAAGCACGGCTCCTGTACAACTGATGTCACCAATGGTACGGAAACGGACCTGCATTTTTTCTACTTTTTCAGTAGGTTTTAAGGGAATAACATGGCTGTGTGCATAGATTACACCATCACGAATAAAACATTCGCGTTCGTGTGTAAAATAAATGGAAGGGATCTCAATATTCTCTTGTAAAATGTATTGCCATACATCCATCTCTGTCCAGTTACTAATCGGGAACACTCTGAAATGTTCACCAACCGACTTTTTACCATTAAACAAGTTCCATAATTCAGGACGCTGATTTTTTGGATCCCATTGTCCGAATTCATCCCTGTGTGAGAAGAAACGTTCTTTTGCACGTGCTTTTTCTTCATCTCTTCTTGCACCACCAATACACGCATCAAATTTATATTTTTCGATGGTATCTAATAATGTCACTGTTTGCAGTGCATTGCGACTTGCATTAAAACCTTTTTCTTCAACTACTTTACCTTCATCAATACTTTGTTGAACAGAGCCAACGATGAGTTGTGCACCATATTTTTTTGCAAGTTCATCACGGAAAGTGATTGTTTCTTCGAAGTTGTGTCCGGTATCAACATGCACCAAAGGGAAAGGGATTTTTGCCGGAGCAAAAGCTTTACGTGCTAAATGAAAGCAAACAATACTGTCTTTTCCACCGGAAAATAATAAAGCAGGTTTTTCAAATTGTGCAGCTAATTCACGTAACACAAAGATGCTTTCACTTTCCAATTCTTTTAAATGGGTAAGATGATGATTTTTCATAACTTATTTTATTTCCAATTTCTCAATTATTCTTTTAACACTCTCTTGCACGGTCAACTCATTTGTTTTTACTTCTATCTCCGGATTTTTTGGTGCTTCAAACGGAGAGCTGATGCCTGTAAAATCTTTAATTTC
>DAORKB010000236.1:0-5191 GCA_035439365.1 Bacteroidia bacterium | reverse complement strand
GTCTTGTTTGTCGGGCAGGTGGATTTGGAAAAGAAAAAAGCTCAATTAAATATTGACCATTCAGTGAAAGATCAAGTTTGTAAGAGTTCCTTTCTTTCCTGTAAACTTCGTTTTCAATTTTAAATCCTAAAATTTTAGTGTAAAATTGTTTGGATACCTCATAGTTGGAGCAAATAATAGCGATATGATGTAATCTTTCAATGTTCATTTTTAATCGTATTCATTGATTGTATTTGTAGTCGCACAAATGTAATTGTTACCATAGAATATAAACATACCCTTTTTTAGTCTCATGAAAATAGTTTATTTTGTTTAAAATTAATAATCCGTATCATAAGCTATTCTGATTGCTAAGAGGGGCTGGTTTAACAAAGTCGTTAAGCTAAGATAAATTGGTCTCTCTTTTTAAAATGATAAATGCATATACCGCCAGGATCGCTCCAAGCACAGGTGCTAGTATATATACCCAAAGTGATTGAGTATTACCAGAAACAATGGCAGGTGCAAGGGAACGAATCGGATTCATGGACGCACCACAAATTGGTCCTGCAAACATGGCTTCCAATAATACAACGGAACCAATAGCTGTTCCCGCAAATAATCCTTGTTCCTTGCTTCCTTTTGCTACACGCATAATCACCAGCATCAGAATGAATGTGAGAATGAATTCTAAGATGAATGATTGTAATGCAGTTCCTGAAGGTAAAGTGCTACCCAATGTTGTATTTGCAGGGAACAAACAATGAAGTGTTAAACTTGCGATGAATGCGCCGATGGCCTGACTGATGATGTAGGGAACCAGTTCTTTGACTGGAAAAACTTTTGCGATACAAAACGCAATACTCACAGCAGGATTGAGATGCGCACCCGAAATATCTCCAAGCGTATAAATCATCGCTGCCACAATTAAACCGAAGGTGATGGCCACACCGGCATGCGTAATAACTCCAGCGGTTTCCTGATTGATTATAATGGCTCCGGTGCCACAGAATACAAGTGCAAAGGTGCCGATAACTTCTGCTAAATATTTATTCATACATTAATTGAGTTTGGAAAATACATAAAAAACTTCCCTGGCTATTTGCCTGCAACGTTCATCGTACGTGCTATCCTGGGCAGGTGTATTATCGGCAATTTTGGGATCATCATAAGTAGTAGCAATACGAAAATCAACCCCGGGTATAAAAGGGCAGTTTTCTTCCGCATCACTACAGGTCATAATGGCTCCAAATTCTGTGTGAGGGTTAGCTGGATTGTCATAAACTTTTGAAAAGCATTCAATCGTCTTTTCATCATCACCAAATTTCAATTTGTAAAGCGGATTACTGCTGTCACCGGATTTTGTTATTTCAAATCCAACCCGGTTCAGTGCATTGATCGCATTCATGTTAAAGGCAGTAGCTTCTGTTCCACCTGAATAGGCAGCTACTTGTTTTTTATAGTAAGCTCCCGCAACAGATGCCCACACCTGTCCAAAATGACTTCGTCTGGAATTGTGTGTACAAATGTAGATCAATTGAAGCGGCTTGTTATTTTTTAGCCTGCTTGCACTGTAGTAGGAAATTTTTTCAAGGATTTGTTTTCGCTGCATGGGAATATTGTGAAACTCTGTTATCAGCGTTTCACAATATTTTTTTATGGGTTCGTATATCATGCTTTATTAAAATTAATTGCAGCAGCCCGGAGCGCAGCAGGGTTGAGTTTCATTGTTTAAATCGCTTAATTTTACTTTTTGTTTTCCATCCGGTACACCGCAATTATCTTTTGCGAGGCAGTCAGTTTGTTTAGTTGTCAGGACGAAGTTTCCATCCCGGAAATCCAAACCGTATTTACCAATGGTGTCTGATTGATATTCCACTTCAATTTCTGAATCTTCCATAGCCAGCACCTTTTCTGAAAGAGCAATTATATCCAGAAGTTTCTTCGGTTTTAAACGGTGATCGGTATCGTTCGCATTCCAAAGCTGGAAATTCGCTACTTTTTCATTTCGCACCGTGCCGCCACAGTCAATAAAATTTTTAGTAATAACGCCTACTTCCGTTACGTGAAAGTGTTCAGGAACAGCGGTTCCATTTTCCAATAAAAAGTTTACAGCAGTTGCTGTACTCAAGTGTTTTTTGATTTCTGATAGTTTCATGGTTTCTTATTTTTAAATTTATATTATCGTTATATTGCGATTAATTAAAGCAAATTTTTTTAATAGATCAGCAGCATTTATTTTTATTTGTGTAGGAAGAGAATAAGTCATTTATATAATTCTTAGCGTTTTCCCATTCCTTTTCATCAATGCAATAGCAAACCTTCACACCTTCAATATCTCCTTTTATAAGCCCGGCTTCTTTCAACTCTTTTAAGTGCTGGGAAACTGTACTTTGTGATAACGGAAGCTCATCCACGATATCGCCACAAATACATGCCTGTTTTTTGATCAGCAATTGAAGAATGGCGACACGGGCGGGATGTGCTAAAGCCTTTGCATATTTAGCAATTTTATTATCCTTTACGGTGAATTCTTCTGTCTTCGTTAGTCCCATTGTTTAAGTTATTATATCGTAAAATTACGATAAATATTTTAATTGTCAAATTTTTTTTCAATTATTTTTTTTAATAAGGGAGCACCTCCGATTTGAGGTGCTCCCTTACATAAACAATCATTTATTTTTTCTTGCAACAGCCTTTAGTATCGGCCGACCCTGCACAAGAAGACGCTGTCATACAGTCTGTAGAACCGCATTTGTTCTCTTTACAGAGCTTCATGCATTCTTCTTTTACTTTCTGACCTTCGGCACTGCTTTTTTCTTCAGCGCTCATGCTGCACCATTTTTTGCAAAGTTCCTTGCATTTAGGGTCTTTGCATTTCTTGCAGCAAGCACATTCTTTTGGATTGCCTTTAACGTTATTATTCGCGGTGATCGTTTGCGTGTTGATCACCAATGAACATAGCAATATTGCTATGAAAGAAACATATTTTTTCATACTGTATAATTTTATAGTTTGACTTATTTTAAGAAGTTAGAATTAAATCAAACGAATCGTGGTGGTTTCCAGGCTTCGGAAAGGAAGTAGGAATGAAAAGAGTCCGAAGCGAGATAGTATTTTTGATTAGAATAGGTAAATGGAGGGGAAATTTTATGAGATTGGGATATTAATGCGTAACAGTTACAACAGAACATAAAAGGATTGCAAGCCATGTTACAGCAGTTATCCTGTTTGTCGGTAGGGCACTCATCTTCCTCACAAGGCTCGGAACAGGATTCGGAGCAGGATTCAGAACAATTACCCTTTTCAAAGAAAACATAAGCAAATTCAAAAGAAGGTGCAGCCACAAGAAGCATGATGTGAAAACCGAATATGGCAGATAGAACTTTCATTTATTACAATTTCTATATAAAGCTTGCTACGTATTATGTATGGTAAAGATACCATCATAAATAAAATAATACGTAATTTTCTTGTGAAGGATTGTTAAAAATGGAAAACTTGCTTGAAGAAATTCCCGTATTTCCTGGAGAAGAGGAATAAATCAGTTTTCCTAAATGCATAATCTGATCAGATGATCTTCTAGCGTTGAAATCGATACCAATGGCTTAATTCATTTTTTCTACCTGACAGTAGATCCAGAATAATATCCATTCCCTGAACGGAAAAAGTAATTCCATTTCCACCAAACCCTAAAACAAAATATGCATTTTCGTATTCAGGGGATTTTCCGATATAAGGTAGTCCATCTTTCGTACTTCCAAATTTACCGGCCCAATAGAAATCCTCGATAAAGTCAATCTCCTGAAAAAGATTCGTTAACCTGTTTTTTAATTTACTTACTTTACGTTCTCTTACAAATTTTTGCAATAACGGAAGATTAAAAGATGAATCTTCGCCTCCTATCAATAAACGATGATCATCGGTATATCGCATATAGGTATAGGGAGATCCTGTATCCCATACCAATGTTTTTTTTAAATTATCATGTATTTTAATTCCACATTCGCTTGCGATTGCATAGGTGTTAAATAATTTAGCTACTTTTTCCTTTAGCAATTTTGTGGATTCGAACCCTGTACAAAAAATAATTTTTTCAGAAGAAATGGTACGGTTGGTATCTGTATATAACTTGATACCATTCTTCGTGTGTTCAAATTTTATCATAGCAGTTTGATCAAATACTTTCATTCCTTTCAATGCACTGTGTGCAATGAGGCTATGCGCTAGTTTATAAGCATCGACACTAGCTGCAACAGTTGATTTTATTGCTCCGTGACAGTTCAAATCGTAGTCTTTAAGAACCTGGCTCTGATTCAGCCATTCAACACCCAGTTGATGCTTATCTCTTATTTCAAACTCCTGCTTTAACCAGGGTTCATCCTTTTCGTTTTTGGTAATATAAAGCGAGTCTCTTTTTTCAAACCCACAGTCCAAATTGTACTTTTCAACCAATGCGTTCAACTTCCCAATTGCGTCTATACCTGCCTTGTAGCAAGTACTTGCAGGTTCTTCCCCTATCATTTCAGCAAGTTTATACATAGGAACATCAATTTCATATTGTAATAAACTTGTAGTAGCAGCAGTACTTCCGCATGCAATATCTCTTTTATCAAGTAAAATTACATTGTAGCCTTGTTCTACAAGTGCAAAACTCACCAATGCACCGGTGATTCCACCACCAACAATCAGTATTTGACAACTTTCGTCTTTTTCTTGTAATGAAGGATAACTGTGCAACAATCCGTTATTTATTAATCCAAAAGATTCGAGGGTCCGTAATCGCATACTATTCTTTTTTTTAGTAGGATGTCTAATTTTATACCAATGAATACAATTCCCTACAAGTCTGCTGAATTAGCAAAATAATGTAGCAATATCGGATTGAATAGCCGAGACGCGTTGAGAACTTCTTTACTCAAGGGAAGAATGGGAAAGCAGTGACCCGATAGCTAAATGGGTAAAACAATCATAGAAAAAAAATATCGAGAGGACATAGTAAACATGTTAATTTTTATTGAACAACAATTTTTTTACTCGAGCTTGTTCCATCTTTAGCAAGCACTCTCACGGAATATATTCCTGTATCGTATCCTGTTAAATCCAGTGTGATTTGATTTGTTTTTGATGTGCCGGAATGAATGATTTGCCCGATTATATTTACTACTTCAACCTGAAAATCAGGTAGAGCTGTTTTGATGTAAAATACGCC
>DAORKB010000235.1:0-5205 GCA_035439365.1 Bacteroidia bacterium | reverse complement strand
GACAGCACTGATGCCGTCCTGGCCATTCCACAGGAATATGCGAAATATTCAGGAAAATACATGGATGATCACGGGACCATTTTTGAAATTTCTATTCGAAACAACAAAATGTATCTGGATTCTGATGGTGACATATATCTGTTAAAAGTAAAAAAGTTAACCGCTGTTCCAGTCACAGAACCTGCTCATAAATTTATATTCGATATCAATAAAAACAATGATACATTACTGAAGCATCAATGGCCCAGCGGTCATAGAACTCTAAAAAAATGCAAAGGCATTGAAACCTTTTCTACTGAAGAATTACAAAATTATGTCGGGACCTACTATTGTCCTGAATTAGATTGTAGGTATAAAATCATTCTTCGAAATCACGAACTTGTAATGACAAATAACAAATACGAGGATAACAAATTGGAATTAATAGGAACGGAAGACTTGTTTAGTGAAGTTTATTGGTGGTTACCTCATGCAAAAGTAACCCGGAATAAAAATAATCAAATTGATGGCTTTGAGGTAAACACCGATAGAATTATGCATTTAAAATTTATCAAGGAAAACTGATCTGTTCGTGCAATAACAATTAAATAAAACCCTGGCTTGAAGATTTCAAACCAGGGTTTTATTTTTTATAACCAATATTTAACTGGCTGTCTATTGCGTAATTACTGTCCTCATTTCCGCATTGCCATCCTGGTAAATAATTTTTACAGAATAAATTCCTTTCTGAAAATTTGAAAGATCTGCTTCGTTTAATGTTTGTTGTTTGAAATACGTTTCTTTGTATACACTCTCACCAAGCACATTGTATATTTCTATATGCTGCACAATAGATCCTGAAGAGTGGATTTGAATTTTTCCTGTTGTAGGGTTAGGGAAGATAGAAAGGCCCCTTTCATTCCTATAATTAAAAATGTTGGTTACTACTGATTGTGATTTGAAATGTAGTTCGTCAATTTTTAGATTCGATCCGGCAAAAGAAGGCAGCGTATCATTCCAGGCAGATGATTGTAATTGTACAATAACAGTATCTGGAGCTTGCATTGTATTAAAAGGGATTTCCATATACTGATAAGTAGCAGCAGCGTGAAGATTCATGCCAGTGGCAAAAACCCCAGCACCATTTTTTTTGAAATAAAGAAATACAGAAGCAGTGTCATTCCCGGATGGTTCATATTTATACCAAAATGTCAACGTATCTATTGCGTTAGAAAAAGGATATCCGCCTTGTATAGGGCAATTATTGCAATTCTCGGAATAGTATCCTGTTGAAACATATCCTGGTTGTGCAACTTGATGATTATTGTACTCCGTAAGGTATGTTTGCAGTTCCAAAGCGTAGCTGCCTTTTTTGGCATCAGTTGTTCTATTTACAGCAGATGTATTATCGCCTTGTGAATACCAGTTGTTTGGACTGTTAAAAGTTTGACTATTCCATAATTCAAAATCACCGTCCATAAGAGCCGGTTGAGAACCCACTCCTTTAAATGAAACACTATCGATTTTTAGTATGGCACCAGGAATACCGGTAGGACCATCCTGACCAAGTTTACAGGAAAGTACTCCAAATACAACCGAATCCGGAGTTACTGAAAGTGCAGGATTAAAATCAAAATCGAATAACGTATATGTATTGTGAATTCCACCAATCGGATAAATATAAGTACCTACATTTACACCGGCTTTGCTGAATGCAATAATGATGGTTGCTGAATCTGCAGTTGCAATATTGTATGTATAATATCCCCTGATTCCTGTCGGCTTTTCGCTATAAGGCATCCCTCCTGTCCATTCAAAAGGGGCACCATCTGGATTCGCATTTATGAAATAGCCAAAAGATGTATCGGCAACTGATGCATTCGTGCTCAATTGCGCTGCATAGGTACCATGATAGGCACTTGTGGTTTTAACAACGTTAAAAGGAAGGTGATAACGGAAAAAATTCTGAGCGTTCGAGTTAATCGGATAATTTTGAAGGTTATCACACGTACCGGAAGTCCATTGCTCAAAATCTCCGTTTGGAGTTGAGGGCGTTTGTCCATGGACACGAATAACAACAAACACTAAGCACAATAAAAGTAATTTTTTTTTCATGTTATTTATGTTTTGTATTACCTACTCATTTGGCTTTTCGGCATCGCCCCGTTTTTTATTATGGTTTTCTGGTCTCCACATTTTGAAAGTCCCTTATGGATTTAATTTCTTAAACTCCCGGTAATATTTATTCGCATTTGTTGTATCACCCATTTTATTATAGGTAATTGCAATGAAGTACAACGCTTGTGAATTATTTATTGCATTTAAGTTATACGATTTTTCAAATGCTTTAATGGCTTCTTTGTCACGATTACTCATGGCAAGTGCATTTCCATAATTAAGATACATACTGAACGAGTTTGAATCCTTTTGGATTCCCGTTTCAAAAGCACTGCAAGCTTCTTCATACTTTTTTAGCTTAAAAAGCGATGTGCCTTCAAAATTATACGTTTCAGGAGTTTCGTTAAACAGGGAATGCGCTTTACGCAAATAAACAATAGCACGGGATTTTGAGCAGCCGTTGGCCAATGAGAGTTGATCAACTCATATGAATTTTTTCCAAACAAAGCTGCATCTGCATCATCTATGATTTTGCAAACAAATTTTAAGCTTTCATCCGGATCTGAGAAATTATCAAACGCTCCATTGACGTCTGCCACAAATCCATCCAGGGAGACGTGTGCTACTAAAATCAATTTTCTCATCTCATTGTCAGATTAATAAAACTATTTTGATGCTCCTGTGCTCGATGTTTTTTCCTTCTGTTCCAAAGGCAATTTTTTTAAGCCCCGTTTAATTGAGTCTAAGCGAAGAGAATCTTTTTTTCGTGCTTTCAACTCCTGCTCCATTCTATCATTTTCTTTTTTCAATGCCAGCCATTTTTGGGTCAATGCACTCTCCACCTTCTTGCTTGCAGTATCTACAGCTGTTTTTGGTTGCTTATTCTCAACTGCTATTGTTGGCTTTGTAACATTTACAGTATTATTAACTTGTTTTGAACCTCCTGATTTTTGAGATGTATTATTTGTTGCATTCGCTTTTGTTTTATTTTGTCCCGCATCCATATTCCCCATTAACACTTGCTCTTTTTTTACAGGACCTGTCGCAGGCGTTTCTTTTTTTGGTTCGGCCGGTTTGCTTGCAACGGCGGGGACAGGCTTCGATTCTGCCGGCGTTGCTTTTTTCGGTTCAACCGGCTTGCTTACAACTGCTGGAGCTGGCTTCTTTTCAGCTGGTGCTGGTGTTTCTTTTTTAGGCTCTGCTGGTTTGCTTGCAACAACAGGGGCTGGTTTGGATTCTACAGGTGCTTCTTTTTTCGGTTCTGCCGGCTTGCTTACAACTGCTGGAGCCGGCTTCTTTTCAGCTGGTGCAGGTGTTTCCTTTTTTGGCTCTGCTGGTTTGCTTGCAACAACAGGAGCCGGTTTCGATTCTGCTGGTGTTTCTTTTTTCGGTTCAACCGGTTTACTTACAACCGCTGGAGTTGGTTTCTTTTCAGCTGGTGCAGGAGTTTCTTTTTTAGGCTCTGCTGGTTTGCTTGCAACAACAGGAGCTGGTTTTGATTCTGCTGGTGTTTCCTTTTTCGGTTCAACCGGCTTGCTTACAACCGCTGGAGTTGGTTTCTTTTCAGCTGGTGCAGGGGTTTCTTTTTTAAGCTCTGCTGGTTTGCTTGCTACAACAGGGGCCGGTTTTGATTCTGCCGGTGTTTCCTTTTTCGGTTCAACCGGTTTACTTACAACTGCTGGAGCCGGCTTCTTTTCAGCTGGTGCTGGTGTTTCTTTTTTTGGTTCGGCTGGTTTGCTTGCTACAACGGGCGCTGGTTTTGATTCTGCCGGTGTTTCCTTTTTCGGTTCAACCGGCTTGCTTACAACTGCTGAAGTTGGCTTTTTTTCAGACGGTGCTGGCGTTTCTTTTTTTGGCTCTGCTGGTTTGCTTGCAACAGCAGGCGCTGGTTTTGATTCTGCTGGCGTTTCTTTTTTGGGCTCAGCGGGTTTACCTGAAGCTGGAGCTGGTTTAGCTGCTACTGCATTTTCTTTTTTCGGGTCTACAGGTTTACCCACAATTGCAGAAGCTGGTTTTGATGCAGCCGAATCCGTTGCAGCAATTTTTACTTCTTCTTTTTTTGTATCCGATTTTTTGAAAACATTTAATTTTGTCAACAAGCCGGTGATTGCTTTTTGCTTCGTTGAATCTGTTCCTTCAACTTTTTGTTTTGTAGAATCTGATCCTGTTCCGACAGGAGCACTTGCAGCAACCAATGTTTCCTTTTTAGATTCTGATCCAATATTTACCGTACCAATGTTTACCGTACCAATTGTAACTCCATTTGTAGGTTCAACTTGGGTAGGTTGTTTACTTGCTGTAACTGCGCCATTTTTATTCTTTCGATAGTTGGCAACAAAAGCTGAATCTTGCTTATATTTTTCAAAATCAAATAAAGCAGCTTCTGCACTCAGAACTTCAATATCCCCATCATTTTTTACATAATAGGTTTTTACCTGGCCATCATAATTAACCTCCCGTTTTAATCTGCCTGTCCATCCATAAAACTTCCAAACACCACTACTGTAACCGTTTTTAAATTCTCCTTCTTCTCTTAATTTCTTCGTCAGTTTATTAAACTCCCGGTAATGAATAATATTTGTTCCATGAATGGTTTTGAATTCACGAATGGTATTGAATTCACCTACATTGTATACTTCAATAGTTGTATCCGCTACTTCGTACCTTCCGGCAGGACGTAAACCCGATTGTGCATACGCATCCGTATACAAAACAGATAAAAATAGAATGACAATAATTTGATATCGGTTCATAAACCTTGTGTTTGTGAATATGGTTTTAAAATTTAGATGCTGGAACTATTCAAACCGATTGTAACCGGTTTCAGGACAGCGAAAATAACAAAAAGATCAACCGCTTGTTAGTTATAACTACCGTTTATTAATTCTTTTACGCAATCCCCTTGTATGGTGCATTGCTAACATTATCTTTAAAAATAACCTATCATTTTTAAGCATGAAAAGAATCGTTATCCAAATCCAATCGAAATAAATACAATACTTCTATTTCCAAGTGAGTAAAATAAGGTAATTTTAAATTGGCTGATGCCTCCGGGTAAACTAAGGAGACTGCAAAAGTCATAAAGTTATTATTCAATAAGATCATCTT
>DAORKB010000234.1:0-5217 GCA_035439365.1 Bacteroidia bacterium | reverse complement strand
CAGGAAGCTGCGGTATCAACCGAACAAACAACTGTAACCATCGTTACTTACGGAATGGGCGTTTATTGGGCAAAAACAGCTGCTGCTGCTTTTGAGGGACGTGTAGAAATTGTTGATTTACGCACCATTAACCCATTGGATGAAGAAACCATTATGGCTTCGGTAAAAAAACACGGAAGATGCATGGTGCTTACAGAAGAACCACGTAACAATGGTTTTGCACAAGCTATTGCAGGTCGCATCTCTAAAATTTGTTTTGAATTTTTGGATGCACCGGTAGAATTGATTGGTTCGGAAAATTTACCTGCTATTCCACTTAATTCAACACTGGAAGCAACAATGTTACCCAATGCTGAAAAAGTAAAAGTTGCGATCGAAAGTTTGTTGAAGTATTAATTACTTTGAAATGACCGCGACAAACAGGTAAATTTGCAGAACAAAATGAATCTCAATTAAAGTATGCTTACAAATAATGACATATTAAAAAAAATTCGCGTTGCATTGGAATTGAAAGATGAAGATGTGGTGAAGATTTTAAAACTTGCCGAGTTCGACATCAGCAAAAGTGAATTGAATGCATTGTACCGTAAACCGGATCATCCGAATTACAAGGAATGTGGGGATCAGCTATTACGCAATTTTTTAAATGGACTGATCATTTATAAACGCGGTCCGTTACCACCTAAAAATACAAACAAGGCAGGTGATAAATAAAACACATATCGCATCTACCGAAGATCCTGCAACATATCTTTCCAGGTTCATCAACCACACCAGTAAAAATGTATTTCTTACGGGTAAAGCTGGAACTGGCAAAACAACCTTATTACGAAAATTACTTAAAAGCACTTATAAAAAATGTTTGGTTGCCGCCCCTACAGGTATCGCCGCAATTAATGCGGGGGGCGTTACCATTCACTCTCTTTTTCAATTACCGTTTGGTGCCTTCATTCCTGTTAATCAATCTGCTCCCTATCAGGAAAGCATTAAGTTAAATGATGCTTTTTCTGTCATTAAAAATTTACAGATGTATGACAGCAAACGTAAATTGTTACGCGAACTGGAGCTGCTTATTATTGATGAAGTAAGTATGCTTCGTGCCGATCTATTGGATGCCATTGATCTTGTATTAAGACATGTGAGACGCAACAGCCATCCTTTTGGTGGTGTACAGGTTTTATTTATTGGCGACATGCTGCAGCTGCCTCCCGTTGTAAAAGACGAAGAATGGAAAACGCTGAAGAATTTTTACAACAGCATTTATTTTTTTGATGCACAGGTATTGCTAAAAAATCCACCCGTATATATTGAGTTGGATAAAATCTATCGCCAGCAAGATCAGCAATTTGTGAACCTGTTAAATCATTTGCGAAACAATGAAATGACAACTGCAGATTATGAATTGCTGAACACTTATTACAAAAGCAATTTTAAACCGGCTCCAACAGAAGGATACATTACTCTTACAACTCACAACTATAAAGCAATCGATTTAAACAGAAATTTTCTTCAACAATTAGAAGGCAAATCATTCTTCTTTGAAGCAAGTATTGAGGGTGATTTTAATGAATATGCCTATCCACTTGAAAAAACACTGGAACTTAAAGTTGGTGCACAGGTGATGTTTGTAAAAAATGACAACAGCGGTCAACAACGCTTTTTTAATGGAAAAATCGGATTTGTAACACACATGGATAAAGAAACCATTGAAGTAAAATTTAACGATGGCTCCTCCCCTGTTTCTGTTACACCTTACAAATGGGAAAATATTAAATATAAGTTGAACGAATCCACAAACGAAATTGAGGAAAATGTAACCGGAACTTTTCAGCAATATCCGCTTAAACTGGCCTGGGCCATTACTGTTCACAAAAGTCAGGGACTTACATTTGAAAAAGCCATCATTGATATTGGTGATGCCTTTGCACCGGGACAAGTATATGTTGCTTTATCACGATTGCGTTCTTTAAACGGTTTGGTACTTACGTCTTCCGTAAATATGAACAGCATTGTGGCAGACAGTAAAATCAGTTCCTATAGTCAATCACAAACACAGCAAAACCTAAACGATCTCCTCACTACCGAAACCTACTCCTTTTTAAAAGACTATGTCACCAAAAGTTTTGAGTTGGGTGCCTTTATAAAGAAAATTGAGGAACATACAGCCGGTTATGTGGTAACAGAGAAAAAATCAGTTAAACAAAAATACCAGGAATGGGCACAGTTGTTTGAAAAAGAAATAAAAGAGTTAAAACCAACTGCTGATAAATTCAAACAACAAATCATTACCATTATTGATTCAAAAGAGGAGGAACATCTGGATTACCTTCGCCAACGGGTAACTGCAGCGGCTGCTTATTTTTCTCCTTTGTTTAAAAGTTTTAGCAATAAAATTTTTCGCCATGTTGAACTTTTAAAATCAGAAAAAAAGGTAAAGACTTATTTAATGGAATTAATCGCATTAGAGAGTCTTGTTAACGAACAACACAAGTTGGTAAAAAAAGCAAGTCTACTAATTGAAGCAACGCTTACCAATAAAGAAATAAGCGCTGAAGAAATAAAAAAAATACATGCTGATGCAAGCCGGGATGAACAGTTGAATCAATTGTTGAGTTCACCTGCACGAATGGAAACAGAGGGGGCTGAAGAAAAAGTAAAAGGTAAGGTAGGGAAAAGGATAAGAAAAACGCCCACCTCCGCTGAAGCTTCTCAAGACAAGCCCGCTAAAGCTACGGCGGACAGGGTAGATACAAAGGCCGAAACATTTAAGCTGCATCAGGAAGGAAAGGATATTGAATCCATTGCAAAACACCGTTCGCTTGCTGTAACTACCATTGAAACACATTTGGCATATTATGTCACCAAAGGTGCACTTTCGGCAAATTTGTTTGTTACTGAGGAGAAAATTGCAAATATAACTGCTGTTCTAAAAACATTGGGTACACTGCAATTGGCACCCATTAAGAATGCTTTGGGTGATGAGTTTAGTTATAGTGATATACGATTTGCAGTGGCAGCGTATTTATCAGCAGCTGATGCTGAAATAGCGATGATAACAAATAAGTAAGAAAAAAACAATTACAACATATCTTAACATGTAATCCTTGATTTCATGTGATTTTATAAGTAAATTTAAGTAGCTAAAACAAAAACCATGGAAGATCCAAAACAACTGGCAGCCTTTGAAGCAAAGATTGCTGCCGGACAAAAAATTGAACCCAAAGATTGGATGCCTGAAGCTTACCGCAAACAATTGATTCGTATGATGAGCCAGCATGCACATTCGGAAATTGTGGGTATGCTGCCGGAAGGAAACTGGATCACACGTGCCCCTAATCTCCGGCGTAAAGCGATCCTGCTGGCAAAAGTTCAGGATGAAGCAGGACACGGTTTGTATCTGTACAGCGCTACAGAAACACTTGGTATTGATCGGGCAGAATTATTGGATCAGTTACATACCGGAAAAGCAAAATACTCCAGCATATTTAATTATCCAACATTGACCTGGGCCGATATTGGTGCCATAGGCTGGTTGGTGGATGGTGCTGCCATCATGAATCAAACGGCACTTGCCAGAGGGTCTTACGGTCCTTACAGCAGAGCAATGGTGCGCATTTGCAAAGAAGAAAGTTTCCATAACCGCCAGGGATATGAAATTATGATGAGTCTTGCTCAAGGTACCGCAGAACAAAAAGAACTTGCTCAGGATGCATTGAACCGTTGGTGGTGGCCCGCTATTATGATGCTTGGGCCAAGTGATGATCAATCACCAAACAGCGAACAGCTGATGCGCTGGAAAGTAAAAATGGAAAGCAATGATGACATCCGCCAGCGTTTTATTGACAGAACTGTTCCACAGGCTGATTTCATCGGTTTAAAAATTCCGGATAAAGACATGAAATTTAATGCAGAAACGGGACATTACGAACATGGTCCGATCAACTGGGATGAATTTTTTGAAGTGATCAAAGGAAACGGACCTTGTAACGTAGACCGTTTAAAAGCACGAGTGGATGCGGATAAGAATGGAAAATGGGTAAGAGATGCGGCGATTGCATATGCTGCAAAGAAAAACAAAAGCGCCTAATCATGCGCGCATTTCTCGACTCCGCTCGAAATGACACAACGCACTTGCACAGATTAAACAGAATACTTAAATTAAACATGACGCTGAAAGCGTCAAAACTGTATTAACGATGGGCGTCAGCCCGTCGCACGAAACAACAAAAAGAGCACAAATATGGAATCAACACAATGGCCGGTATGGGAAGTTTTTGTACAGGCAAACCCGGGAATTCAACACAAACATGTAGGGAACGTGCATGCTGCAGACGCTGAAATGGCTATACAAAATGCAAGAGATGTGTATACCAGACGAAATGAAGGCGTAAGCATTTGGGTGGTCCCTGCAAATGCAATTTCTGCATCAAGTCCTGAAGATCAAGGTTCTTTCTTTGATCCAAGTAATGACAAGGTGTATCGTCATCCTACATTTTATAAAATTCCGGAAGGCGTTAAATATTTATAATTTTTGAAGCTAACATCTTATTCTATGAATTTAAAAGAAGCAACTGTTGAATATTTATTTCGCCTTGGCGATAGCAGTTTGATAATCGGTCATCGTCTTTCTGAATGGTGCGGTCATGGCCCCATCCTGGAAGAAGATATTGCCATGACGAATATTGCATTGGATTTTGTAGGAAATGCCACCGCCATTTTAACCTATGCAGCACAACTGGAAGGCAAAGGTCGTACAGAAGATGATCTTGCCTTTATGCGCAATGAACGTGAGTTCCGTAATTTGCTTTTAACAGAACAACCCAACGGAGATTTTGCACAAACCATTGCACGCCAGTTTTTATTTGATACATACATGTTTTATTTGTACGAAGGCTTAAAAACCAGTAAAGATGAAACATTAAATGCACTTGCAACAAAGGCACACAAGGAAATTACCTATCATTTACGTCATACAACCGAGTGGATGTATCGTTTAGGAGATGGAACAGAAGAGAGTCATGAACGCATTCAACAAGCAATAGATCGCTTATGGATGTATACTCCTGATTTGTTTGATGCAGATGAAGTTGATCAATATTTAGTGAAAGAAGGTATCATTCCGGATCTTTCAGTCGTAAAAGGTAAATGGGAAGACTATGTAAAAAAAGTAATCAGCGAAGCAACATTGAAATTACCTGTTACCAATGTAAAACAAAA
>DAORKB010000233.1:0-5261 GCA_035439365.1 Bacteroidia bacterium | reverse complement strand
ACAGCATTGACATCCTCAGCAGATTATGAACTCATGCTTCGTTTCTTGTATAAACATAATTCTTCTGTCGCTTACATTCCTGTCATACTCGTTAAAATGCGTGCAGGCGGACAAAGTAACAGTTCCCTCAAAAACAGGATTCATGCAAACCGGGAGGATAAAAAAGCCTGGGAACTAAATGGATTGAATGCACATTTTCTGACCTTCATCAGAAAACCTTTGTCGAAGTTAAAGCAGTTTTTTTAGTAATGAATTTTAATCGAGAGAAACCTGTTGGGTTTAAATAACCGAATAGGTAGTTCATTGGTTTTATGATACTGTTTTTAAATAGCAAACCCGACAGGTTTTAAGTAAGCCCTTTAAACCTGTCGGGTTCTATCTTTTTAAATTTAGTTGCTTATTTATAAAGTGAGTGACCAGTTGCTTCTTTAAACCCAACAGGTTTCCGCTCTCGCTCTAGAACTTAGCACGTATCTTCCGTTTCTTTGAACCTTTACGTTTAAAGATACTTCCGAATTTAGCTTTATAGAAATTACTTTTCCCTCTCATTACATAACTGTAATAAACAGAGGTGGAAAGATAGCTATCGTTGTGTGTAGGGTCTCCGCGTTTGGAGCCTGGAAGATAATTTTTAGGATCGGGAATACCTGGCTGATCACCACCACCCAATTCTCCGCGACGGTTAGCAAGTGCAATAGCTGTCGGACCACTTAAATCAGCAGGGTCAGCATATTCAGTACTAATATCATCTATGTAATCGGTAAAAGTTGTTCTCCATTCAAATTCCCAACCAATGCGATGTCTTTTATTAAGTGTAAAACACAACCCTAAACCTAATGGAATAGAAGCATTGATGCGGCCGTATTTTTTACCTTCGGTTTGCAATGGTTGTAGCGCTACCCATTTGCTATTGTAATATGCTTTTGGATTGCTGTAAAAACAACCGGCTCCGAAAAAAGCATACATTTTAAAATCGTTTTGGTATTTATAAGTATGTCCTAAATCTTGTATATCATAGAAAAATATTTGTGCCTGAACATCTGCTTCGATAAGATCATTGCGGAAAGATAAATTTCTTCCAACACGTCCAGGGTTAGTGGAGTATCTGTCTGCTCCTTCAAGTCTTAACCAGTTCAGCCCAACCTTGGCATATAAGAATGGGAACATGGTTCTATGACGGGCAAAGCCTCCTACAGCAAATTGCGTTTTATTTAATTTGATATCACTCACGAAATTTCTTCTGGGGCCTTCTTTACCCCCAATTTCGCCAAGATAGTTAGCTACTCCGAGATGTATACCAAAATCATTGGCATATTGAGCGGCTGATGATAAGCTAAACAACAGAAGACTGAGTACTATTATTTTTCGCATATAGGCAAATATATAAAAATTCTGAATAAACAAACACCAAATAAATTTTTACCTTCGTAACCAACACTTAATCCAGTTTATAATCTTTCTTACTTGGAAAATACAGTTAATACGTTATTTAAAATAAAAAGTCCCATTATTCAGGCAGGAATGATCTGGTGCAGTGGTTGGGAGCTCGCAGCAGCGGTTAGTAATAGCGGTGGATTAGGACTTATTGGAAGCGGTAGTATGTATCCGGACGTGTTAAGACAACACATTCAGAAATGTAAACAAGCAACAACAAAGCCTTTTGGGGTAAATGTTCCGCTTTTATACCCCGATATCGATAAACTAATGGAAATTATCATATCTGAACAAGTGAAAGTTGTATTTACCTCTGCCGGAAATCCCAAGACCTGGACACAAAAGTTAAAAGATAACGGGATTACAGTGGCTCATTTGGTTTCAAACTCCGTTTTTGCAAAAAAATCAGAAGATGCAGGAGTTGATGCCGTTGTGGCTGAAGGATTCGAGGCTGGTGGACACAACGGAAGAGAGGAAACAACAACCATGTGTCTGGTACCAATTGTTAAACAGGCGGTAAAAATTCCTGTGATAGCCGCCGGAGGTATTGCCACCGGAAGAGGAATGCTTGCTGCGATGGCTTTAGGAGCGGATGGTGTTCAAATCGGTAGCCGTTTTGTCGCTTCCACAGAAGCCTCGGCAAATATAAATTTTAAAAATGCTGTGATTAACTCGAAAGAGGGTGATACAAAGTTGATGTTGAAGCAATTAACTCCTGTTCGCTTGTTAAAAAATGATTTTTTTGAAAAGGTACAACATGCAGAAGCAAATGGTGCTTCTGTACAAGATTTAACAATATTGTTGGCCCGAGGAAGAGCTAAAAAAGGTATGTTTGAAGGTGATCTTCAGGAAGGTGAACTGGAAATCGGACAAATAGCAGCGCTTATAAAGGAAATTAAGCCTGCTAAGGAAATTATGACGGAAATACTTTCCGAATTTGAAGCTGCAAAAAAAGAGCTCCAGGAAATGCATTTTTAACTTTAAAAAATAAGAGTTATAGCTTATGATAAAATTTGACAAATTTGAATTATCAAATGGTTTACGAGTAATTGTACATCAGGATACATCCACCCCTATTGCTTGCCTTAATATTTTGTATGATGTTGGAGCAAGGGATGAGAATCCTGAACAAACCGGATTTGCTCATTTGTTTGAACATTTAATGTTTGGAGGTTCTGTTAACATCGAAAATTACGATGAACCCTTGCAATTGGTTGGTGGCGAAAACAATGCCTTTACGACCAATGATATTACCAATTATTATCTCACACTTCCGGTAGAAAATCTCGAAACCGGATTCTGGCTCGAAAGCGATCGGATGTTGAGTTTGGCGTTCTCTGATAAAAGTTTAGAGGTTCAACGAAATGTAGTAATTGAAGAATTCAAACAACGCTACCTGAATAAACCTTATGGCGATGTATGGCTCTTGCTGCGACCAATGGCATACAAAGTACACTCTTACCAGTGGGATACGATCGGTAAAGAAATTTCACACATCGAAAATGCCAGGATTGAAGATGTAAAAAACTTTTTTAAAAAATACTACTGCCCGAACAATGCGATCATGGTTGTAGCAGGAAATGTAAAGGTGGATGACGTAAAAAGGATGGCTGAAAAGTGGTTCGGCCCTATCGCTAAAGGACCGGATAACAAAAGAAATATTCCAAAAGAGCCGGAACAAACTGCAGAAAGAACATTGACTGTTGAACGAAACGTACCTGTTGATGCTATTTATAAAGCATATCACATGTGTGCCAGAAGAGACAAAGCATATTATGCAACTGATTTGATTTCGGATATATTATCCCAGGGCAATTCTTCACGACTTCATAAATCACTCATCAAAGACAAAAAATTGTTTAGTGATATTCACGCTTATGTTATGGGAGAGTTAGATGAGGGGTTATTCATCGTTTCCGGAAAATTAATTGATGGAGTAACGATGGAGCAAGCTGATGCTGCAATTAACGAAGAACTGGATAAAATTAAAAACATACTTGTTACTTCAGATGAATTGACAAAGATGAAAAACAAAACGGAAGCGACACATATTTTTGGTGAGATGGAAGTGCTAAACAAGGCCACCAATCTTGCGGTTTCGGAATTACTTGGAAGCGCAGATTTGATTAATCAGGAAGTTGATAAATATTTAAATGTAACAGCAGAGGAGATCAAAGAGGTTGCGACAAAAATATTCAAAAAAGAAAATTGCTCAACACTGTATTATAAATCAAAAAAATAATACGGTTACACATTTAAATAAGGATATATGGAAATCATTGATAGAAAATTATCACCAGCATTTAAAACAATTGATACGATTGAAATGATTCAGGCAACTGAAAAATTTCTAACAAATAAAATTCCTGTTTATGCCATTAATGCCGGTACACAGGATTTGATAAAAATTGAATTTTTGTTTGCTGCAGGTATGTTTCAACAAAAGCAACCCTTACAAGCAGCTACGGTAAACACAATGCTGGAAGAAGGGACGTCCAAAATGAATGCTTCAGAAATTGCTGATGCAGTTGATTATTATGGAGCATTTTTGGAAACAAGCGTATCACAAGATCATGCATCTGTCATTTTGTATACGCTTACAAAACATCTGAAGACAACATTGCCAATTGTTGAACAGGTAATTAAAGATGCCTCTTTCCCACAACAGGAATTGGTAACACACCTGACCAATAAAAAACAGAAATTCCTGGTCAATAAACAAAAAGTTGCCAACGTTGCGCGCAAACGATTTACAGAATTATTATTTGGAGAGAAACATCCCTACGGTATTAATGTAACTGAAGAAGATTTTAATAAAATTAATATTCCTTTACTTAAAGAGTTTTATAAAACATTTTACACATCCAATAACTGCAAAATTGTTTTGGCAGGAAAAATAGGCGAGGATGTTTATACATTGCTAAATGATCATTTTGGTGGTGATGATTGGAAAGGTACCGCTAATCCAACGATTATAGTTCCACCAACCCAAACCACTCCCGAGAAGAAACAATTAATTTATAAAGAAGAGGCACTTCAATCGGCTATCCGCATTGGTAAATTAATGTTTAATAAAACTCATAGTGATTATCAGCCACTTCAGGTATTAAATGCCATTTATGGTGGGTATTTTGGTTCCCGATTAATGTCCAATATCCGGGAAGATAAGGGCTATACGTATGGGATCGGATCAGGATTGGTATCATTAAATAATGGGGGATACTTTTTTATTACAACCGAGGTAGGAGTGGATGTTTGTGCCAGTGCCATCCATGAAATTTATTTCGAAATGGACCGTTTGAGAGAAGAATTAGTGACGGAAGATGAGCTGAAACTTGTTAAAAATTACTTGTTGGGAACTTTTTTAAGAAGTGTTGACGGTCCTTTTGCAATGGCAGAACGCTTTAAAAGCATTATGACTTATAATATGGGGTATGATTATTTCACAAAATACATTGCAACTATTAAGGCAATTTCCGCATCTCAATTAAGAGACCTGGCGAATCAGTATTTTGATAAAAATAGCATGGTTGAATTGGTAGTAGGTAAGAAATAAATGTTAAAAAAGATTGTCATCCCCTTTTTATTGCTTTGCCTTTTTTATTCAAAGGCAGATGCTACCCATTTAATGGGTGGTGAAATAACATGGCAATGCCAGGGAAATGGTAGTTATATATTTACTGTTAAGCTTTACCGTGATTGTAATGGTAGTGTAGGAGAGGATTCAATTACCGTATATGTATTCAATAATCCTGCATTGGACAGTATTCGATTAGGAGTAGTTACCAGAAACGATATTTCTCCCAATTGCAATCCCAGTGGCCCTG
>DAORKB010000232.1:3652-5330 GCA_035439365.1 Bacteroidia bacterium | reverse complement strand
TTTCTTGTTTTAATCCACTGATTATTAATATTTTAATTTTTAGAACTCCCCTTAAATAATGTTCGGATCAATGATAAGGATACGTCCATCCTTTCAGATTATAAACTTACTTATGATCAGAACAACATTAAAGTAAATTTTACCGGGGTGGGTTTTAAAAATGCAGGTCAGTTAAATTATCGTTATAAAATGGTTGGTTTGGACACCACCTGGACCTACACCAAATCCCGTGAAATTCAGTTTACCACCTTGCCAACCAGTGACTATACATTGATTATAAATGTGATGAACCACGATAAAAGCTGGAGTACCAACGGGGCTGTTGTGCGTTTTAATATTTCCATGCCTTTCTGGAAAGAGTGGTGGTTTGAGCTTGGTGTGATCATATTGGGAGCGTATATCATGTTCTTATTGATCAGGTTTAGATTGAGAAGAGTGGAGCAACGCAAAGAAAAGATCAGCGACTTGAACAAAATACTGATGAATTTAAAACTAAAGGCGTTAAGAGCACAAATGAATCCGCATTTCACATTTAATGTGATGAATTCAATACAACACTTTATTGCAACCAATGATGGAGAGGCAGCGAATCGTTATTTGTCAAGATTTTCAAAGTTAATACGACTCATTTTAAATAATTCGGAAAAAAGCGTTGTACCCATTGCAGATGAAATAAAAGCACTGGAACTATATCTTGAGCTGGAAGTAATGCGATTTGAAGAACGGTTTGAGTATAAAATAAATGTAGATAAATCAATTGATGTGTTGGAAGTTGAAATTCCATCTATGCTTATACAACCCTATGTTGAAAATTCAATTAAACACGGTATTTTAAATTTGGGTAGACGTGGAGTGATTCAAATTGATATCCAAAAGCATGACAAATTTTTAAAATGTATTATAGAAGATAATGGTGTTGGAAGAAGTAGTAGTGTTTTTATAAATAGAAATATCTCACACAAATCATTTGGTACAGCAATTACACAAGAACGCCTTGCCGCTATTAATGCTTTATATAACAGCAAGCTGTCTGAGAATGTGATTGATTTATATGATGATAAAGGAGACCCAATCGGAACACGAGTAGAAATATATATACCTATAAACTAACAATAGCCATAACTATGAGAGCAATTATTATTGATGATGAAAAAAAAGGAAGAGAAATTCTGAAATCATTAATTGAAACCTATTGCAAAGAGGTTGAAATTATTGTACAGGCGTGTAATGCTGAAGAAGGATATGAATTAATACAAAAGCACGAACCGGATGTCGTGTTTTTAGATGTTGAGATGCCTAGTGGTGACGGATTCTCTCTGCTGGAACGTTTTGATGAAATAACATTTCAAATTGTATTTACAACAGCATTTGATGATTATGCCATTAAAGCAATTAAGTTTCATGCACTCGATTACTTATTGAAGCCAATTGATATTGACGAACTAAGGGTAGCTGTGGAAAATGTGAAAAAAGCACTTCAGGAAGAGCGTGGAACGAATAACCGGTATATGGAAATGTTACAGTCGCGCAAAGAAAATACAGGTAAACTGGCTTTGCCAATTAAAGATGGTATAGTATATCTATCGATTTCGGAAATAATAAGAGTAGAATCGGATGGTGCGTACTCTATTTTTTATACAGACTGTGGTAAAAAGCATTTATCATCAAAAAATTTAGG
>DAORKB010000232.1:0-3552 GCA_035439365.1 Bacteroidia bacterium | reverse complement strand
CAACACTTGAACAATTAAATTGGGTAAAAGCAAATACACTTGCCGAATCATTGGAAATAAACCTTACAGAAATTGGCGATGATTACCTGGTGGGAACAATGCCGGTAGATAATCGAACCAAACAACCTTTTGGATTATTGCACGGAGGAGCTTCTGTTGCTCTTGCCGAAACACTGGGAAGTATTGCATCTTTATTGGTAGTTAACCAGGATTTATTTATAGGAGTTGGAATTGAAATTAATGCGAATCATGTGAAAGCTGTTACAAAAGGATTGGTTACAGGCATCTGTAAACCACTTCATATAAAAGGGAAAACACATGTTTGGGAAATCAAAATATACAATGAAGCAAACGAAATGACATGTGTGAGTCGTTTTACCTGTGCAATTGTTTCAAAACAAAAGATGCAGGAGAAAATGAAGGGGTGAGGTGTGCGTGAGATTACTTCCCTATCATCATAATAAAAATCAACAGAAATATCGCCACGATAATACTGATCACAAATAGAAAAGGATCGGTTCCGCTTTTTTTTTCTTTGACTATTTCTTTTGCAGGTTCAGACTCGTATGATGTATACCGTTGTTGTTGAGCTTGCTGCTGTGCATATTGATATGCATTTCCGGTATAAGGAGCATACCGTTTATTTTTTATTTGCTGATAATTGTTAGCATAAGAAAATTTAAGATCATATTTTCTTCTCTTCTCTGTGTTTGAGAGTGTTTCATACGCTTCCTGTATTTCCTTAAACAGATGATCTGCATGCTCATTATGTTGGTTTTTATCGGGATGATATTTTTTTGCGAGGTTTCTGAAAGCAACTTTAATTTCCTCTAAGCTTGCTGTATTTTTTATTCCAAGTAGTATGTAATAATTCTTAAATGCCATTCTTGATTATTGGATCTCTAACTCACCTTCCTTTGCTTCCAGTTCTTTTATGTAAACAACGGAGTAATTACGGTAGCGAATTGGGTTAGGAAGTAAATTGTGTACATTGGAATTAATAAGGCGATAGTTCTCTGAGTACCATAACATCATAACTGGAGCATCATCCATCATCAACTGTTCGGCTAACATATAATTTTTATAGGCTTCTTCTTGTGTTTTAGCAGCTTTACCGGCTTCATACAAACTGTCGAATACAGGGTTTTTGTAGCGTTGCGTATTTGGAAATGTTTCGGAAGTAAGATCTGCCGGTAATGTACCTCCATACAAAACATATAAAAATGATTCAGGGCTGGGGAAGTCGGCAATCCAGCTGGAGCGGACAATCTCTGAGCGGGCAAATTTCGCATCCTCCAGTTTTTTCTTTTGTGGCACCACTTCAAAATCTACATCTATGTTTAATACTGCTTTTAATTGTTTTTGTATTTCAGCAACTACACGTGTGTGCTTGGCCCCACCGCTGTTCAATTCAATTTTTATTTTTGGAAAACCTTTGCCATCAGGGTATCCGGCTTCAGCTAAAAGATGCTTAGCTTTTACAGGATCAAAATCATATCCTTTTATTTTGGTGATGTCATATCCTTGAATGGAAGGCGGACAAAACCCGTAAATAGCGGGTCCGTAAGCTTCACCGTTTAATACTTCATCTACAATTTTATTGCGGTCAATTGCATAGGCAAATGCTTTGCGTGTTCGTATATCCTTAAAAGGTTCTTTGATAAGGTTAAACTCGTAGTATTGATTAGCCATTTCTGGTAAACGTTCCAGGATATATTTGGGTGGTTTGTTTTTAAAGTCGGCTATTTGTTTTGTAACAATCTCGGCAACAGATTCGGAAGGCAAGCCATTTACAAGCGAAAGCTCATGTTTTTGAAATTTAGCAAGTTCATCTGTTTTTGATAAAACGGTAATAACTACCGAATCCAGAAAAGGTAACTGATTACCAAGTTCATCAGTTCCGTAATAGTTGGGATTGCGTGTTAAAATAACGATACCACTTTCTGTTTCGTTAAATAAAAATGCACCGGTGCCGACTTTTGCATTTAATCCGTATTTATCAATTGCCTCTTGAGGAACGATACTGGCACCAGGGATAGCCAGTGTGGTTAAAAAAGAAATATTCGGATGAAGAAGTTTAATGCGTATAGTATAGTCATCTACAACTTCTACGCCTGCCAACGAACCATTGGGTTTGCCATTGCTTGCTGCATAGAACTCGTTGGCACCTACAACTTTATCTTTTAGAATGGCCGAAAAATTAGAATTTTCCCGTATATTGGTGCAAAGCAATTCAAACGAATATTTAACATCTTTGGCTGTTAACTCTCGTCCCTTTCCATCAGGAAAACAAGGGTCATCATGAAAATGTATACCTTTTTTTAACGTAAATGAATAAACTGTTCCACTTGGATCAACCTCCCATTTCTCAGCAATAGCAGGAACAATGGAAAGATCTTTCATATTAAAACGAACCAATCCCTCATAAATCTGGTGGGCAATATGACCACCAATATCTTCACTAATAGCAGCAGGGTATAAGGTTGTGTACCGGTCCGTTTCACTTATTTTCAGTGTGCCTCCGTATACAGCATCTCCCTTGGCATTTTTGAATTTAGAACAGGAAATGCAACAAACGAGAAATGCAACAAATAAGTAGGGGTGGAGTTTTTTCATGAAGAGGCAGTTGATTTCATTAGCAATATACAAAATATCGTGGGATTTAATGTGATTGTTAAAGAACAATATGAATAAGCGCTTTTAAATGCCGAATTAATTATAAAATATGTTGACATGAAACAAATTTGTTTAAATTTGTAACTCACCGTAAAAATAATATTTTATTTTTGCTTTGAAATTGCTAAATAAGGTTATAATATTGCGTTCGTAATGCACAACCAAAACAACTCAAGTTGTTATTTTTAACATAAAAATATACGATGAAGAAAACTCTATTTTTTACCCTTATTGGTCTGTTAGTTTCAACCGCTGGTTTTTCAACCGGGGTGATTGTATTGGAAGGAAACTATCAAGGAAAAAATTTGTATGTTCAAAATCAGTTTGCTGCATCAGGAGTTGGTTTTTGTGTGCAAGAAGTAAGAGTAAACGGCAATGTAACAACAGACGAGATTACCTCAAGTGCATTTGAAATTGATTTCAGAAATTTACAGTTAAAATTAGGTGATAAAGTAGAAGTGCGCATTACTCATAAAGATGATTGTAAACCCAAAATTTTAAATCCAGAAGTATTATTACCAAAAAGTACATTTGAAACCATATCAATTGGTGTAGACAAGGATCTTACTTTTAAATGGACAACAAAAGGCGAAACAGGAAAACTACCATACATTGTGGAGCAATTTCGTTGGAACAAATGGGTAAAAATTGGTGAAGTAGGAGGTAATGGAACACCAACTGAAAATTCGTACTCGTTTAAAATCACGCCTCATTCTGGAAAAAACCAATTCCGTGTAAAACAAATTGATTATACAGGGCAACCAAAACTATCAAAAACAGTTGATTATCAATCATCTGTACCAAGCGTTGAATATAACCCAACAAGAGTAACAAAAGAGATTAATTTCACATCCAATAACGCACCTGTTGAAACGA
>DAORKB010000231.1:0-5335 GCA_035439365.1 Bacteroidia bacterium | reverse complement strand
CGGCACGATCTATAAACAGAATCGCTTCCAGTGTTGTTGCTGAACTATTTAAAAATAATAATTTCAAAGAGTTGAATAAATTGTATAATCAAACCTGTAATGCAGGTATAACGATCAGTTGCATTTTATTTATTGGAATACTGGTTAATATCGATAGCATTATGCGATTTCTGCCCCCGGAATATATATCAGGAAAGAATGTAATATTATTTATCAGCGCTGGGTATATCACGGAAATGGCGACAGGAATAAATCAAGTGATTTTATACAATTCAAAATACTACTATTATGACACTGTATTTTTATTCCTGGTGGTTATTGTCACGATCGTTGGAAATCATCTGATGATTCCATTATATGGTATCCAGGGGTCTGCAGTAGTAACAGCTATTGCAATTGCCTCTTCAAACGTGTTACGCTCTGTATTTATCGGCTATAAGTTTAAAATGCAACCCTACGATATGAAATCATTGAAGCTTATCGCGATTGCAGCAGTTACATTTTTATGTGGTTATAGTATCCCTCAAATTCCTTATTTTATTATTGATATTATTGTGAGAGGTGGAGTAGTTACAGTGGTTTTTATCCTGCTTATTTTGAAATTCGAAGCATCTCCAGATCTAAATAAGAAAATCAGAAAAAATTTACAACGATTCTCGGTTAACTTATAGATAGAAATTCCGTGTAGGTTTAGTACCGTTAATTCTATAAACACGGCCGTTGACTAAATTAGCTATCTTTTACTGGTTAGTTGTATGAGTTGATGCTAAATTGAGCAATCCTTTAGCGATTGATTTTATGAAAAAAGTTTTCTGCACCATTTTTATTTTTTATTCATTTATTGCATTTTCTCAGAAGCGTATAACAGGCACCGTTACAGATTCCCTAAAAAATGAAACTGTCCCATTTGCTTCCATTGGATTATTGTCATTACCTGATAGCATTATTGTTAAGGGTACAATAACGGATGAAAAAGGAAATTTTAGTTTAGATGGAGTAAGGACGGGAAATTATGCCGTGAAAATTTCTGCTGTTGGTTACCTTGATCATATCATTGGAACTATTCGTTTCGATTCTTCTTCCTCGGATAGAATAAATTTACAAACCAGCCTTAGCACTTCCTCACACACCTTTAATGAAATTGCTGTAACTGCAATTAAACGTACTGTTGAATTTAAAAACAATAATATTATTGTGAATGTAGAAGATTCGCCTTTGTCCAAAGGGAATTCAGTATTTGATTTATTACCTAAGATTCCAGGGGTGAGTGTAGAAAATGATGAAATTAAAATTCAGGGAAAACAGGGTGTTGTGGTGATGATTGATGATAGGCCACAAAATTTATCTCCTCAGCAATTAGCGAATATGCTGAGAGGGATGCCGGCAGATTTATTATTATCAGGAGGGAAACCCTGGTTTGGTGCCAGAGTTTGCAAACAAAGGAGAGTTGTCTTATAGCCATAAAAGTGTATTCTCTACCTCTGTTTCCTATGTTTTTATTGAGCAACCTATGCTGGGATTTACCTCGCAAATTGATACTGTCAAACTTACGATTGAACGTGTAAAAAACATGAAGTATAGCAGTACAATTGAATGGTCGGTATTTTATCAAAAAACAGTATTGAAAAAGTGGGATGTGTCCATCAACGGATCGGTTCAATATTTAAAATTTGAAGGTGACATCGATGGAGCTATTTTTAAAACAAAAGGGTTTGGAAGCTCTGGAAACCTAACCAATACCGTTTTACTTGGAAAATATACAAAGCTTGAATTGAGTGGAATATTTTATGGCCCTCAGGTGTATAGTATTATACATCGCAAAATAAACTGGGGAGCACAAGTAGCTGTAAAATTTTCGTTGTTAAAAGAAAAACTCGATCTGACGTTGGGAATAGATGACGTATTTCGTTCTCAGAAATGGATTACGTCTGCCCGGTTTGAAACACAGCATTGGGACTATAGCCGTAGAAGTGACACACAGCGTGCAAGAATTGCGTTGAACTATAAATTTGGAAAAATTAAGATTGATGGAAGTGGCAAGTGATGAAGATAAGGAAAGGTTGGGACATTAGGATTTCGCTAAAGCTTCGGCCTACGCAGTAGCTTTAAACTACGCACGTATCTTTATTAAAGCAATGACTTCGTTATAATTATGCAAAGATAGCAGCTATATCTATATAGATCTCACCAATTCGTTTCTGTATTTCGTTAGAATACTTGACTTTGACAGGAAGCCAATATAAATGCCTTTATCTACTACGGGTAAGTTCCATTGTCCGGATTCTTCAAATAATTTCATGATCGCAAAAATATCTTGTGAAGCTTTTATTTTTGTTACAGCAGGAATCATTAATTCTTTTGCGGTTACTTTGTCATACAACTCCTGATTAAATATTTCCTGCCGGATATTATCCAGCCAAACTACACCAATTAGTTTATTATTTTGGTTCACTACGGGGAACGTATTGCGCCTGGAGTGTTTGATTACTTCTACAATATCACCAAGTTTGTCATCCGGTTGAAGCACAGAAAAATCTGTTTCGATGATGGAAGCAATATCAATTTTCCCCAGTATACTGATGTCTTTATCTTCTGAAACGATGGTTCCTTTTTTCATCAGTTTTTTTACTTCCATTGATTGTGGATGAAAGTATTTTACAACAATGTAACTAATGCAAGAAACAATCATTAATGGAATAATCAATTCATAACCACCTGTAATTTCGGCAATCAGGAAGATGCCTGTTAAAGGTGCATGGAACACACCTGTTAAAATACCTGCCATTGCTACAATGGTTAAGTTACTCACGGGTATTTTTGTAAAGCCCATCATGATTAATAAATGTGAAAACACATACCCCAAAAATGCACCTACAAAAAGAGATGGAGCAAAATTACCACCATTACCGCCACTTCCAAGCGTAATTCCGGTTGCCAATGCTTTCATCAGCATGGTAACAGCTAAGAACAAAAGTGCCAGCCATTTGTATTTTGTTACAAATGGAGCGATAATACTTTGTTTGAAAACCGCTTCAGGGTTTTGTTCTGCCAGTGATTTAATTGCATCGTAACCCTCACCAAAAAGAGCAGGGAAAAGGGCCAAAATTGCAACCAATAATATGCTTCCAACGATCCATCGTTTATATTTTACCTTTATTTTTTTGAATTTTGATTCTGTTTTATCAAAAAGTATTACATAGTACAACGACATGAAGCCCGCCAAAAAGCCAAGTATAATATAATAAGGCAGGTTGTAATAATTGAAAGGTTGAATATGACGAAAGGACAATAAGATGTTTTCGTCTAAAACGATTTTTGAAATCAATGCGCCAGATGCAGCAGCAATCAAAAGTGGAATAAAAGCGGTGATATTAATATCAACCAGGATCACTTCAAGTGCAAACAAGACACCTGCAATGGGGGAGTTAAAAGCGCCGGCAATTCCTCCAGCAGCACCAGCAGCCAGAAGTAGTGTTCGTTCTTTGTAACTTAATTTATAACGACGGGCATAATTGGAGCCTATCGCAGATCCTGTGCTTACAATGGGCGACTCTAAACCAGCAGAACCACCAAATGCAACTGTAAATCCGCTGGTGACAATATGGGAATACATTTGCTGAAAAGATAAAAAACTCCCTTTTTTAGCAATGCTGTGCAAGATGTTGACGGTACCGCGAAACATTTTGCCTTTAAAGAAACGCTGTACTGTAAATACAGTAAGGCCGATACCAATTACGGGTAGTATTAAATAAATAAATTTAAAATGAAGGTGCATTAACCATCCATCAATAACAATGGTTCTGATAAAATGCACCAACAATTTTAAAATAATTGCAGCTATTCCAGCACTTATACCAACCAGGATGCTTGAAAAAATAAGAAACTGTTTTTCATTAAATTTACTATGAAGCCAGTTTATACCTTTTTCAATATAGTTGATCTTATTAATTTTTTTTAGCTCCTGCTTCATTCGTATGCCGGTGGAACTTTATAACTCTAATAAACAATATTAAGTTACATTGCTCCTAATCGTTTAAGACTTGTTTCAGAACTTATTCTAACAGCTTCTGATGGATTTAAATTTAAGGATTTTTTGTAACTCGCAATAGCATTCTTTGTATCTCCTTTTTTTGCATAGGCTTCACCAAGGCTATCCCAGGTATTTGCAGATTTGGGATTTTTTTGTGTATTTAATAAAAACACTTCAATCGCTTTATCGGTATCACCATTACCCAACAATTGATACCCATAGGTATTTAACTCGCCTTCAGTGGCTTTATCTATTGCTTGTTTTTTGAATTTTTCAGCTTCAGCGGTTTGACCTTTCGCTTCCAGTAAACCGGCTTTTACATTAAATGTTGTAAAACTTTGGTTCTGTGTCAGAGCTCTGTCTATCCATACAATTGCCTGATCTGTCTCCAGTTTGTTTTGCAATGCGTAGTTAGCTGCACTTGCATAACCTTGCCAGCCAAAACCGGTTGGCCCTTTTAGTTCGTCTTTTGCGTTAGCAAGCACAATTTGATCAACCGCGAAAGAAATTTTCACAGGGAATTGTTTTTTCTCCCATTTTAAAACAAGATCGGTGCTGTTTTTTTCAATGTTAATGAAGTCATAGGTAAGTAGTTCGGTTGCTGCGGTTTCTTGAATTTTAATTTTAGCTCTTAGCTGATCATTTTTTTCATCATAAAAGAAACTTCCCCATGATTTGTGGTCTTTTGATAATATTACTTCACCGGTATTGTCTTGGTTGATAACGAAAAATAATCCATACGTACCGGCAGGCACTTTTTGTCCTTCAACTGTTGCGTCGTGTGAAAATTTAACGGTTGTATTTTCATTTGCACCGGCACGCCAAGGTGCTTTGTTCCCTAATCCGAATCCCTGAACGTTCCAGCCATAAGGAACAAGTGATCCCCAAATGGCACGACCTTTTACAGCGGGTCTTCCGTAGCTAACTTCAATTGTTGAAATTCCGATTGTTTGTGAAACGGTGGCTGCAGGGCTTGCGCCAGAGGGAATGGTAATGTTTTGTGCGTACAGTTGAATCGAAAAAAAGGAAAGAATCAACAAATACAATGATTTGGTAACAGATAGCTTTTTCATTTTTTAATTTTTTTAGTGTTTATATTGATCGAGTGTAGCCAAAAAAAGTCACAGTGTGAATGTGAGGGCGAGTGCGCAACTTTCGCTAACGCTACAGTTGCTAGAGAGCAAAAACAGTATTCGAGCGATCGCTCCCGCTCTCTGCTCTCACACTGTTTTTGTGCTCGGAAGGGGACTCGAACCCCTACGTCTTTCAACATACGCCCCTCAAGCGTACACGTCTGCCAATTTC
>DAORKB010000230.1:0-5338 GCA_035439365.1 Bacteroidia bacterium | reverse complement strand
TGTAACCCTTATTCGGTAAAGGCAACCGGTGTTTCGGACAGTATCACTGATGAAATTACCTGGAATGTTAATGGAACGATAACTCCCAATCCGGTTGAATTCACCCAAACTGGGACATACATTGAAAGTATAAAAAGGGTAAAAAATGGCTGTGTTACAAATGCTACAGTGAAAGTGACCAGCAATACCCCTCAACCCAGCATTATTCCTCCTGTAACAGCCGTAAAAGATGGAAATGGAAACGTGATAATGGATACACTTACCTGCATTAAAAATAGTGTGTTGATGAATTTTACAAGTGATGTAGCGCAGTATAAGATAGAGTTGAAGCAACCTGCTCCTTTGACAGATACACTGCCCAACAATAGTACAGTTGCAACACCCGGTTTTTACACAGTATTTATAAAAGATCTGAATACCTTGTGCAAAGGCAATCCATTGCTGGTAGAAGTAAAATCGGATAAAGCACCACCTTACCTGGCATTACCAGGTACAGTGCCAACGATCAATTGCTCATTTTCTGAAGCCTTGCTGGATGGTCAATCCGCAACTCCGGGTGCACAGCTTGTATGGACCGGAAGCGGAGGTTTTTCTTCTGCAGACCCCGCAACAGTAACCAAACCGGGTGAATATATATTAACTGTTACAGATCCTCATAATGGTTGCATAAAAAAAGATACACTGGAAGTGATCAAAGAAAACTCCCTTGTGTTAAAAGGACAGGCAGATACGATTATTTGCATTGGATCAGAGATCGAACTTACTACCAAGCCAGTTGGTGGTACTCCGGCATTTACGTATGCCTGGAGCACCGTTGCCGGAAATAATGAATCCATAAAAGTGAAGCCAACCACAACAACCACATACAGTGTAACTGTAATTGACGCAGTAAACTGCGTAGGTAAGGATACAATCATAGTAAAGGTGCCAGGGGCTATTCATGATTCAACCATCACCTTTGCGCCTTGTGATCCGGCGAGCATAAACGGGCAAATTCAGATTTTTGCGTCAGGTGGTATCCCACCTTACATGTATTCCAATGATAAGGGCATCACGTATCAAAATTCCCAGATCTTTTCCAACTTGGCTTTTGGTACATATCAATTAAGTGTGAAAGACTCTTTGGGGTGTACACATGATTTTTCTAAAAGCATTGATGCCCAAAGTCAAAAACCAACCAGTGATTTTATCATCAATACCAACATGATGGCAAAGGATACATTTGTGGTGGTTGACATTAGCAACCCTCGACCTGATACCATCATCTGGAAGTTCCCGGCTTCTGTGAAAGTCATCAACACCAATTTTTATGCACCTATAATCGTGTCAAACGATACCGGAGAAGTGAATGTTATTATGGAAACACACTTCGGAACCTGCGTGAATAATTTAACGAAGAAAGTAAAATTCATAAAAAAAGATACAACGATTTCTCCGACAAAAGGAAATGGAATAGAAGAGCTGAATATTTTCCCAAACCCGAATACAGGCGAATTTACAGTTGAAGTAAAGCTGTTTAAAAAACAACGCTTAGCAATTTATGTTTTTGATACACAAGGTGTGGAGCAAATTCGTGTGGTGGAACCCATTGTTGACTACAGTATAAACAATATTGTTTTACCTGTTAAAACTCCAGGAACGTATATTTTAAAGGTAATTGCCGAGTACGATTCAAAGGCGAAGGGGATTATTGTAACACAATAGCTTAGCAAACATTATGAAAAAATTAATTTTAATTACGCTTACCTGCCTAACCCTATACGCGTGTAAAAAAGAAGAGCAGGAAGTGGAGGTCATAGAACCAACACCTAAAAAACATTTTACAGCTACCGTAGATGGAGCAGAATTTAAAGCAAACGGCTTTTCGAGTTTTATGGGAGTAGGATCGAAGTATTACACTATAAAAGGGGAAGACAGAAATGCCGGCAACAAACCGTCGATTGAAATAACGGGCAAAATTCAATTGGGAACATTTCCGATTGATAAAACCTGGAATAATTACACTGCTCATTATTCAAGTGATGGAAAGTATTATTCTGCTGTTTCAGGAAGTATTACCGTCACTGAAATGGACATTGATACGGTTAAAAATTCCGTACACCTTGTTAAAGCTACTTTCAACTTTAAGACAGATACTGTATTTGGTATCTCCAAGGAGATTAAGAATGGTGATGTTTATTATTTAAAGGATTTTTAATTTTCTGTCTATTTATCAATGTACCTCAATCGATTTAAATTTTCTTTTATTTTCCTGCTGTTGTTTTTCTCTTCTTTCTTATTGAAAGATGAAGGAAAAACCTTTTCTCAAAACCTTGAAAAAATAGGAGGGAAGGACATGTTAAAGGTTAACGGTGGATTAAATTTGAGTTCTATTTTTTTGAATTCCAACAATCCCAACTCCACACGTGCACCATTTTCATGGTACCTGAATGGTAACCTTACTTTTTCCATACTTGACTGGAGCATTCCTTTTACATATAGCTATAGCAATCAGCATTCAACGTATTCTCAACCCTTCAATCAGTATGGATTAGCTCCTACTTATAAATGGATAAAAGTATATGCAGGCTGGAGCAATATGAGCTTTTCTCAATATACATTTTCTGGGTATCCATTTTTAGGTGGTGGGGTAGAGTTAACTCCAAATAACTGGAAAATTGCCGTTATGTATGGGCGATTGAAAAAAGCTGTTGAGTATGATGCCATCAACCAATCAGACAGGGATATGTCATTCAAACGAATGGGAATGGGAGCTAAAGTAGGATACGAAAATAAAGGTTATGGTGTGAATGTGATATGGTTTCAGGCAAAGGATGATATAAACAGTTTGACATTTATACCGGAAGCAACGCAGATTCAGCCACAGGAAAATACAGCGGTGAGTGTGGCTGGAAAAGCCCCTGTAACAAAATTTTTTAACCTGGAAGCAGAGTATGCGCTATCCGGTTTCTCCAGAAATATATTTGCGGATGGGGCTCCCAAAGGAAGCAAAAACGAGTTGCCGCTTATTTTTAAACCCAGAACAACTTCTGAATTTTACAGTGCTTTCAAATCCTCTTTGACATTTAACTCCAAATTCATCAGCTGCGGAATTAATTATGAACGCATTGAACCCGGTTATAAAACCCTGGGTATTTATTATATGAATAATGATATAGAAAACATTACGCTTTCTCCGCAGTTTCGTTTGTTTAAAAGCAAACTGAATGTGTCTGTAAATGCAGGTTTACAGCACAATAACCTGAATAAAGAAAAACTTAGCACCATGCGCAGGGTGGTAGGATCTGGAACCATAGCATTTGTGCCCAATCAAAAATGGAACTTCAATGCAAGCTATTCGAATTTTACCAGCTACTCCCGTAACAGGCCGGTAACGGATCCTTTCTATATCACATCGCCTGCAGATACCATGAAATTCTATCAGATTTCGCAAACAGCAAACGCAACAGCCAGTCACAATTTTGGAAATGAAAAACGCAGAAATGCTATTACACTAATGACATCTTATCAGGTAAGCCGGCAAGAAGTTGGAAGTGTTACAGGCGATCCAACAACGATGCTGAACGGGAATATGTCATACGGTTTACAGTTTGTACCCACAAAAGTGATGGTGAGTTTTTGTGTAAATGCAAATACCACCAAGGCACCCGGAATGAATGTGTCCTATGTGGGGCCTGGTATTAATATCGGTAAATCCTTCTTTCAGAATACAATGAATTGCACGTTTGGAAGTATTTACAATTTATCCTACTTGAATAAAGAACGAAACGGATCGGCTTTAAATGAGCGCTTAAGTGTTACCTACAGTCCTAAATTAAAAGATAAAAAGTTTGGTAAACCATCAGCAGGGTTAAGTGTTAATTATGTTACCAGAAAGGCAACACAGGCAAATTCAACTTCTTTAAATGAATTAACAATAAATGCGAATGTGAGTTACGCATTTTAATACAATGAATAGAAATAAAATAAATACTAAAAAAGGTTTTAAAGGAAAGTTGATGCTGTTCTTCCTGCTGCTGCTTTGCATGGGAAGAAACGGATATGCGCAAATTTACCCTGTTCAGGTAACAACGCAGCTGGCGCCACCTTTCAGTGGTTATATTGGTGATTATTCCACACCGGGCAACCAAAACTTAAAGCTGTTGGTGCTGTTTTCGGATTTTACAAAACCAACGTATTCAATAAAACTGAAAATGAAAATATCCGGTCAGGGTATTACTTTACAAAGCAAAAGTTATTTTTATTCTCAGGCCTTTTCGGTTCAACCCGGGATCCCTTTTGAAATATCAGGTAGCGACCTGGCTGAATTGCTGAATACCAATAACCTTGATTTTAGTGGCATCAGCATACAGCAATATGAGGAGAAAAAAGCATTGCCCGAGGGCTTTTATAATATTTGTTTTATTGCCTATGATAACAACAATCCAACACAAATTCAGGTAAGTAACGAAAGTTGTGCTGCCGGCTGGATGGTATTGAGTGACCCACCGTTTTTAAATTTACCCATGTGTGGCAGTGTGATAAAAATTATTGATCCTCAAAATATATTTTTTCAATGGACACCAATGAATCTGAGCTCTCCTAATTCAGCCATGAATACCTTATATGATTTTGAATTATATGAAGTAAAACCAGCAGCACAAAGCCCTGGTAATATTATTCAAACACTACCCCCGATTTATAAAATAACTACACCATTAACATCCATCAACTATGGTATGACCGAGCCTCAATTATACCCGGCAATGGAGTATGTATGGCGGGTGCGTGCGCATGATTTAAGTGGTCGTGATTTGTTCAAAAACAAAGGATATAGCCAAATTTGTACGTTTAAATATGGTAACAGCCTGAGTCAACTGGACAGTAATACGTTAAAACTCTCTCTGAAAGGCAACGCATTAAATCATCAACTGATAAAATACACATGGGATAGTTTGAGCATTTTCTCCAGTTACCGGTTGGAATATCGTAAGAAAGGCGGTGTAAACTGGTTTCCCATCAACACAACAACTCCTGAGGCCATTGCTTCGAAACTGGAAGCGGAAAATACGTATGAAGCCCGTGTAAAAGGAATATCAGCGGATGGTGAAGGCCCCTGGAGCAATATTGTAGTTATAACAACTCCTGCTAAACCCATCATTGCCTGTGGACAGCAAACGTTCACTACTTCTATGGCTAATTTTAAACCCCATCCATTTGGTAAAGCCGGCCAATTTTGGAACATTGGTCAGTTTGAAATGGTGGTTACCGATCTGGAATTTTCAAATAATCCCAGTGGACAGTATAGTGGTTACGGTACCGTAGAGATTCCCTTTCTGGGTGGATTAAATCTCGTTTC
>DAORKB010000229.1:0-5376 GCA_035439365.1 Bacteroidia bacterium | reverse complement strand
TTTTCTTGTTTTAATCCACTGATTATTAACATTTTAATTTTTAGAACTCCCCTTATGAATTGCTATCAATATTCGTCTTTTTCTTTTTGTCTTGTTTCAAGACAAAAGAAAAGAAGAATAATCAGATTACCAAGAAAACCGTAAATTTAGGTTTCGATAAATAAAGATTCATGAAAAAATACCTACCCCTTTTTATAGCAAGCGTTTTCACTTTCACATGTTTACTTTCCTGCAAAAATAAATCGGAAGAAACGAACCATCAAACAAGCAACTCCTATTTCGATAATCCGGAACCCGGTATTCAATCCGGTGGCATCAAAATGATCCCAATCAAAACACCCAAAGGAACATTTAATGTTTGGACAAAACGAATTGGAAACAATCCAACAAAAAAAATATTATTGTTGAATGGTGGACCAGGTTGTACCCATGAATATTTTGAATGCTTCGAGAGTTTTTTGCCAAAGGAAGGAATTGAATTTATTTATTATGATCAGTTAACCTGTGGCAATTCGGATAATCCAAAAGATACCTCTTTGTTTGATCTTGATCGTTATGTGGATGAGGTGGAGCAAGTGCGTGTTGCATTGAATCTTGGCAAAAATAATTTTTACCTCCTGGGGCATTCCTGGGGAGGAATTCTGGCCATGCAGTATGCTTTGAAATATCAGGACAGGATGAAAGGGTTGATTATTTCTGATATGATGGCTAGTTGCCCGTTGTATGGTAAGTATGCAGATGATGTGTTGGCTAAACAAATGGATCCTGTTGTATTGGATTCGATAAAAGCGATGGAGAAGAAAGGAGATACCGGAAATCCTCGTTACATGGCACTTTTAACCCAGCATTTTTATAAACATCATATTTGTCGCATCTATCCCTATCCTGAACCGGTGAAACGTTCGTTCGATAAAATGAACATGGATTTGTATGTGATTATGCAAGGCCCCTCCGAATTTGGTATTTCCGGTAAGCTTACCCACTGGGATGTAAGCGATCAATTAAAAAATATTAAAATTCCTACACTTGTAATTGGCGCAACACATGATTCAATGGATCCGAAGTATATGGAATGGATGAGTCAGCAGATTCCAGGATCAACATTTTTGCTTTGTCCGAATGGTAGCCACATGTGCATGTGGGATGATCAGGAAACCTATTTCAAAGGCTTGCTTGAGTTTATGAAAACGGAGAATAAAAGCTAATCAATAAAAAAGCCTTGCAAATTTTTGCAAGACTTTTATCATTGGTAAAATTGAAACTAAGAGATTTTGATTTTTTTATAATAATTTATTTCATTTTGAATGGAGAAACGTTTTCCTCCAGTACTTTCAGAATGCTTATTGATAAGTGTCACCTGGATAGTTGCACTCGCATCCAGTTTGGATAAGTCGGAGGGTGAGAATTGAACCGTGTTAATTTTAACATCCATCTGCGTTTTTCTTACAGTAACGCCATATTTATCAGTAAGAGTAACACTATACGAGTCGGCATTTAACAAACCTTTAAGCGTTAACGTGTAACCATTTTTATCAGATGGTATGGAGTCGGGAGTTAATACATAGTCTCGGTATTCCGGCATTTTCCTTTTATTTTCATAAGTAAAACTTGGAATACCATTGTTGCCTTTCACTTCCCACTTCGCTTTTGTAGTATCTGTAAGCGTATTATTAGGGGTTTGGTATAGTTTAGTGGCAGGCGCATACGTTAATCCAACATTATTCACGATCACACAATCAACTTTAGTATAATTCGTGGAAGCAGGGTTGTCTAAAAAGAATGCAGTTGCCAGGATAACATCAGGTGTAGTAGGTGATCCAATATTCTTTTTAAGAATAACAGTTAAAGTTCCGTTTGATGGTTGTTCCGTTGGTGTTACTTCTGGTTCAGGTTCTGGCTCGGTTTTTTTACATGCGCCAATAAAACCCAGAGAGGCAATAAGGAATAATGCAATCGTTTTTTTCATGTTTGTATTGTTAGTTTGAAAACAGAAGGTCGTATTTAATTAACTGACGTTCGTTTATCAATTTACTTATAATAATTTAATAAATCGTAGTTGTTTTAAAAGTTAATAGTTCATTACCAAAAATGAATTTCTTTCCTCCCAATATCAATGATAGTTTTTTCATAAACTTGTTTGTTAGTTACAATGGTTTGTTGTAATGCAAAGTTAAGAAATGAAGCATTAATACAACTGAAAACGGTTAATTCTTAGTGTAGGGTATAATTTCCAAGATAAGCGGTAACAAAAACAGGTTGTTCTCTTTCGAAAACAACCCGTTTGTAAAAATCCCCAAGCCTGAAAGGCTTGAAACTCTATTCCCCCCTGACACAATCAAGGGAAGGAAATTGATTTTATCAAATCAATTTCCAAATTCGCTCATAAATCGTATACGCATCAATCGGATTTCTTCTTCCGTATATTCATCTTCACCAAGTTCTTTTAATGCTTCCTGGATCGAGTCGCTGTTGGATTCTTTGAAATAATCCAGTACTTCCTGTTGCTTCTCATCTTCCATAATTTCATTTAAGTAATACGTAATGTTTACTTTTGTTCCGGAAGAAACAATGCTTTCAATCTCCGCGATCAGATCATTCAGACTTAATCCTTTTGCACTTGCAATATCTTCTAGTGGAAGTTTGCGGTCAATGCTTTGAATGATGTATACTTTTAAACCGGATTTATTAACGATGGATTTTACAACCATATCCAATGGTCGTTCAATCTCATTTTCGTCTACATATTTTTCAATCAGCTCAATAAATGGTTTACCAAATTTTTGGGCTTTGCCTTGTCCAACACCGGTAATATTTACCAGCTCTTCCATTTTTATCGGGTATTGGATGGCCATTTCTTCCAGTGATACCTCCTGGAAAATAACGTAAGGTGGTAATTTTAATTTATTGGCAGTTTGCTTCAAAAGATCTTTGAGTGCAGAAAACAACACAGCATCAGCACCCGATCCTGATTTTCCGCCACCGGATGGGCCTTCTTCATCATCACTTTCTGTTCCTTCATAATCATGGTCTTTGGTAACAAGGATGCTGTATGGGTCTTCCATATAATCCTTACCTTCTTTCGTTACTTTTAATAGGCCATAATTTTCAATGTCTTTAACAAGCAATCCGGAAATTAATGCCTGACGGAAAATGGCGTTCCAGTGTTTTTCAGTTTTAGAATCTTCGGTACCTTTTCCGAAGCATTCCAATTCATTGTGTTTATAGGATTTTACAGTAGATGTAATCGTTCCTAAAAGGATATTGATGATATCTTTTGTTTTGAATTTTTCTTTGGCATCCAATACAGCTTCAATTCCTAAAGCAATATCATCCATTCCTTCAAATTTTTGTTTTGGGTTGCGGCAATTGTCGCACATACCTCCGCATCCGCTTTCGTCAAATTCTTCTCCGAAATAATGCAATAAAAATTTGCGTCGGCAACTGGATGTTTCAGCGTAAGATACTGTTTCGAGCAATAATTGTTTTCCAATTTCCTGTTCAGAAACGGGTTTACCTTTCATGAATTTTTCCAGTTTGGCAATATCATCATAGCTGTAAAAGGTGATGCAATTTCCTTCGCCACCATCGCGTCCACCGCGACCGGTTTCCTGGTAATATCCTTCCAGTGATTTTGGAATATCGTGATGAATAACAAAACGAACATCCGGTTTGTCAATACCCATCCCAAAGGCAATGGTTGCTACAATCACATCAATATCTTCCATCAGGAACATATCCTGTGTTTTTGCACGTTCTTTCGCTTCCAATCCGGCGTGATATGGCAATGCTTTAATACCATTTACACACAACGTTTCAGCTAATTCTTCAACCTTTTTGCGGCTTAAGCAGTAGATGATTCCGGATTTACCATTTTGACTTTTTACATATTTGATGATTTCTTTGATCACATTCACTTTCGGACGAACCTCATAATATAGGTTGGAGCGATTGAAAGATGATTTAAAAACGGTGGCACCGGTCATACCCAGGTTTTTTTGTATGTCTTGCTGTACTTTAGGAGTGGCGGTGGCGGTTAAGGCAATAATAGGCACTTTACCGATTTGTTCAATGATAGGGCGCAATCTTCTGTATTCCGGGCGAAAATCATGTCCCCATTCAGAGATACAGTGCGCTTCATCGATGGCAAAGAAAGAGATTTTAATTTCATTGAAAAAAGCAACATTATCTACTTTTGTCAAGCTTTCAGGAGCAACGTATAATAGTTTGGTCTTACCGTCTGTAATATCCTTTTTTACCTTGGTAATCTCAGCTTTTGTAAGAGATGAATTCAGGAAATGGGCAATACCTTCTTCATTTCCAAAGTTGCGCAGGGCGTCTACCTGGTTTTTCATTAATGCAATGAGTGGAGAAATAATAATGGCTGTTCCTTCACTTAAGAGGGCCGGGAGCTGGTAGCACATGGATTTGCCACCACCAGTGGGCATGATCACAAATGTGTCTTTACCATCCAATAAGCTGGTTATTATTTCTTCTTGTTGTCCTTTAAAGCTGTCAAATCCAAAAAATTTCTGTAAGCAGTCATGAAGGGACGTTTCTACCTCGAGCATTGTTTATTTTGTTTTTTTTAAATTATTTGAATTACTTTATATGTTTGACGGGTCAGATTTACCCTTAAATTTGGCAAAAAAAAACAGTCTTAGACTGTGTTTCACAGTGTAAAGATATAACAAAAATTTGGTACAAACCCAAATTAATTATTACTTTATTTTTAAATAAATTGAGCGTGAATAAACAGAATGATTATATTATCCAACAAGCACTAAGCACCTTAGATATTGAAGCAGAGGCTGTTCTAAATCTTAAAAAATTTATCAACAACGATTTTGTTGCCTGTGTTCAATTGATTCTAAAATCAAAGGGTAGAGTGGTTGTAACAGGCATTGGAAAAAGTGCCATCATAGCTCAAAAAATTGTAGCGACCATGAATTCTACCGGTACCCCTGCAATATTCATGCATGCTGCAGATGCCATACATGGTGATTTAGGCACTATACAGCAGGAAGATCAGGTTATTTGTATATCAAAGAGCGGTAACACACCAGAAATTAAAGTATTGGTTCCTTTATTAAAACGGGGAGGTAATAAATTAATTGCACTGGTTGGAAATACAGACTCGTATCTGGCTCAACAAGCCGATTATATTTTGAATACAACTGTTGACAAAGAAGCCTGTCCGAATAACCTGGCTCCAACCTCCAGTACAACTGCACAATTAGCGATGGGTGATGCCTTAGCGGTTTGTTTATTGGATTGCAGGGATTTTACAAGTAAGGATTTTGCAAAATACCACCCTGGTGGGTCCCTTGGAAAGAGATTATATTTAAAAGTAGGTGATATTTCCACTCAAAACCAACA
>DAORKB010000228.1:0-5405 GCA_035439365.1 Bacteroidia bacterium | reverse complement strand
ACATAAACGAAACCGGAATAAATACTGCAGCCATTACCAATGTGATGGCAATGATGGCACCTCCTATTTCCTTCATCGCCAATTCTGTTGCAGCAACAACACCCAGATGTGTTTCTTCCATCTTTGCATGAACGGCTTCTACTACCACAATGGCATCATCCACCACAATACCAATGGCCAGCACCAAGGCAAACAAGGTGATCATGTTAATGGTTATTCCAAACAATTGCATGAAAAAGAACGTTCCTACTAATGATATCGGAACTGCAATGGCCGGAATTAATGTGGAGCGCCAATCTCCTAAAAAAACAAACACAACCAATGACACCAGCAGGAATGCTTCAACCAATGTGTGGACTACTTTTTCAATCGAGGCATCCAAAAATTTAGATACATCATATCCCAACGAATAATCCATGCCTTTCGGAAACGACTCTTCTTTTATTTCTTCAAGTTTCTTTTTTACATTTTGAATTACCTTGCTTGCATTACTGCCATATGATTGCTTAATCACAATTGCTGCAGACGGTTTCCCATTTAGCTTGGAATACAAGTTATAGTACATGTTTCCAAATTCAACCTGAGCAATATCTTTCAAGCGAAGCAACTCACCATCCGGATTGGCCCGAATAACAATGTTTTCATATTGCTCTTTATTGGTATACCTACCCGAATATTTTAATACATATTCAAAAGCCTGTGATTTTTTTCCGGAGCTTTCCCCTAACCTGCCTGGCGAAGCTTCCATGCTTTGTTCATTCAACGCATCCATTACTTCATCTGCCGAAACTTTATAGGCTTGCATTCTGTCGGGCTTCAACCATATTCGCATGGAATATTCACGATCTCCCAACACGTCGGCAAAACCAACACCATCAACACGTTTCAGCTCTGAAAGCATGTGAATATCAGCAAAATTGTACAGGAAGTTTACATCCAATACCGGATCCTCACTATACAAATTGATATACATTAACATGTTGGATTCTTCCCTTGTAATTTTTACACCTTCACGTACAACGAGCGGTGGCAATTTATTAACTACGGCCGCCACACGGTTTTGAACGTTTACAGAAGCGATATTCGGATCTGTTCCCAATTCAAAAACCACGGAAATAAAACACTCTCCATCATTCCCTGCATCCGAATCAATGTATTTTACTCCGGGAATACCATTAATGGCGCGCTCCAGAGGTATAACCACCGCTTTTATCATCAACTCTGCATTTGCGCCCGGATACTCTGCAACAATATTTACTTTAGGAGGTGATATGGATGGAAATTGCGTTATAGGCAACTGTACCAATGCCAACCCTCCCAGGAAAACAATAATCAGGGAGATGACAATAGATAGTACGGGCCTGTGTATGAACTTACTGAACATATTTTTTGTTTTGTAGAAATTAAAATTCTTATTGTTTAATCAACTGTAAATCATTCAAGACCTTTCTGGCCGGAACAAATTCAGGCTCGATCTTATCGTCGTCTTTTACAGTTTGTAATCCATCCAGAAGGATTTTGTCATTTGGTGAAAGCTGCCCCGGATCCAGAATGTATACATTTGGTAATCGCTGTTTGATGGTAATGTTTTTTGATCGGGCCACATTGTCCTTATCAATCACATAAACATAAATTTTATCCTGAAGTTCAAACGTTGCTTTTTGCGGAATAATCAACGCATCCTCAATGGGAACAGTCAATCTTACTTTTCCGGTTTCTCCATGTTTTAAAAGAAGTTCAGGGTTTGGGAATTTTGCTCTGAAGGCAATGTTTCCGGTAGTATTATCAAATTCACTTTCTATTGTTTCGATGGTCCCTTTGTGATTATGTAACTGACCATTTGCCAACAACAAGCTTACTGCATTTTTTTCGTCGGTGTTGCTGCGTTTTTTAAAATCCAGATACTCAATTTCAGACATATTGAAATAAGCAAAGATGTCTTTGTTATTGGAGATAGACGTTAACAGCGTACCTTCATCAATTAAACTGCCTGCTTTAAATTTAATACGGTCTATCGTGCCTTCGAAAGGAGCTTTTATTTCTGTAAAACCAAGTTCCAATTCGGCAGAGACAACTTCTGCATTTGCTTCATCCAATTTTGACTGAGCAATGGCTAATTCTGTTTCTGAAACGATGTTCTTGTCTTGTAATTTTTTCACATTCTGTAATTCCAGATCAAGTGTTCTTGCATTTGCTTTTGCTTTTGCATAAGCTGCCTGATATTGATTGGGCATAATATTAAAAAGCACCTGACCGCTTCTTACAAGTTGCCCCTCATCCACATTTATTTTTTCCAAATATCCTTTTACAAGGGCGTGTATTTCTACATTTTGAATCGATTGCAACTGTGCAACATATTCTTTGGTATAGGAAGTATCCATTACAATGGGACTTGTAATGTTGTATTTTCCGGTTTCTTCTGTTTCTTCCTTATGGGAATTACAGCTAATTAAACCCACTAAGGCACAAACGCCTGTTAGCATTGCTAATTTGTTCATTGAAATTTAAATAAGAAATTGTAAAAAAAAAGAATTGAATAGAAATCGTCTCTTAAACAGAACCGTTTAAGGATGGCAGGTATTGATTTATATTTTCAAAATATTCAAAGAAATAAACGCTACACGGGGAAGTTCAAACGAATGCGTGTAATGGCATATGCTACGCTGTGTTGAGGACACAGGTTTAACAAAAAATTCCAGGTAACTCAAAATAGTAACCGGAATAAATGTTATTTTTTTCTTTGCAGAAAAGTGATCGTCATCATCTTCATTGAATAAATCTTCATTCGAGAAAAAAAATGATTTTTTTAAATCGTTGGAAGAAAAGGAAAGTTGTTGTTCTGTTTTTTCAAATGAATGGGAATTGATATACTTTGATTGTAATGTATGACCATGGATGGGTTTGGCGAGAAATATACCAAATGATAAGAGAATGTAATAAATATAGGTCTTCATAACGTAATTGCTGCAAAGGTAGTGCTAACACCTGCAAAACCAGCAAGCTTAACACTTTTTAACATATTTAATAATCTATTTTAAATGTAAAACGAGACTCTTTACGGAGATCAAAACGAGAGGTTACTTAATTTATTAAATCAGTAACGGAAGAAGGTGTTATTTTTACATAAAATATAAATGACTCTGTGAACTAAGCCCAACTGAATAATGTTCTTTCACAAAAATCAGCTTTATTATTTAATTATGAAAAAACTAATACCATTTATTCTGTGTTGCATGTCAACCATTCATCTATCCGGTCAAATAGAGCACAGCTCCGATCTGTATAAAAAATTAAAAACTTTAGATAGTCTGTTATTCAATATCGGTTACAGCCAATGCGACATGAAGCAATTTCAGAATATTTTAAGTGAAGATTTTGAATTTTATCATGACAAAGGTGGCTCATTCAATTCAAAAGCGGCCTTTATAAAAAGTATAGATGAAGGGCTTTGCAATCCATCTCCCTATAAACACAGAAGGGAACTTTTGGAGGGTTCACTAGAAGTATATTCCATGGAAAAAAGTGGTGTGCTGTATGGAGCTGTGCAAATGGGTGTTCATCGTTTTTTTGAAAGCAAAAACAATGGACCTGAACACCTGGGAAGCACCGCCAAATTTACGCACCTTTGGTTACTTGAAAATGGTGAGTGGAAGTTAAGTCGCGTGTTAAGCTATGATCACCAGGTGAAAGACGGCAAACACTAATGCTAACTCTTCTTTTTGCTTTTGCTTAGCTTACTGATGATTCGTTTTCTGTGATTAACACCCCAATCCCGCAATGCATCAAACACCGGCTCCAATGATTCGGTGTATGCTGTTGGCGTATACTCAATAACCACCGGCGATTCATCATACACCGTGCGCCTAATCAGATCATGTGCTTCCAAGTCCTTTAGTTCTTTTGCCAATACTTTTCCGTTTATCCGGGGAATGCTTCGTTCGATTTCTTTAAATCTTCTGCTGCCGTGCATAATGGATACAAGAATAAGGATCTTCCATTTGCCATTAATCACCTCGAGTGTATCTTTGATGGGTAGAATGGCTGACTGGCAATCTGAGGGTGTTTTTCCTGACATAGGTTAACTGTTTTGATACTTACCTTTGGGTAACTACTTACTTTTTGTAAGCAAATGTACGTAACTTTGTGTTACAAAAACAAGTATTGTTAGTTGTCATAAACTAAAGTTCCGACAATCAAAACAAAAAACATGGAACGTAAAGAATTTTTAAAACTAATGGCCCTCGCGCCTTTATCCTTAAATGCAATGGACTTAAAAGAATTTGAGAAGTTCACACAGGAGCTTCCCGCACAAAATAAAAAGCTACCGGTGCTATTTACATCACACGGTAACCCTATGGATATACCCATGTCAAAAGAAGAGCGCCCCTTCTGGAACACACTTTTTGAGTTGGGAAAAGACTTACAAACTAATTTTGATGTAAAAGCAGCATTGATTGTATCTGCCCATTGGCTCACCAAAGGAACATTTATAAATGTTTCTCCCGAACAAAAACAGATCTACGATTACTATGGATTTCCGAAGGAATATTATGATGTAAAATACCATGCCTTGGGTTCTCCCGAAATTGCGCATGAAGTAAAAAAGATCGTCCCTTCTGTAACTGAAACAACAGATTGGGGGCTTGATCATGGTTCCTGGCCCATGCTGATGCATTTGTTTCCAAATGGCAATATTCCGGTTTTTCAAATGAGCATTGATTATCATGCTGCACCATCCTATCACTATGAGCTGGCAAAGCAATTAAAATCCTTACGTGAAAAAGGCGTGTTGATTATTGGCAGTGGTTCACTTATTCATAATTTGCGATTGGCCGGTGAAAAAATGCGGCAAAACGATATGACACCATATGGCTGGGAAGCTGAGTATGATGCATGGATCAAACAACAATTGGATGAACGTAAAATTGAAAACATCCTTAACTATGAAACCAGCCATAAACTTGGAAAACTGGCTGCACCCACTCCCGACCATTTTGTTCCTGTGCTGTATAGTTTAGGATTAATGGATAAAACCGATGAGATGCACTACTTCTATGAGTCTGCTGCAAAGCTTCCTGCTTTTAGTGAACGCAGTTTTATTTTAAGAAGTTAACAACTACTCTTTCAAAAATACGAAGTCTATGTTTCTATGTGCCTATGTGTTTAAAAATTGGAGCACATAGAAACATAGGCTAATTATCGTTTGTATACTTATGTAATATTATTAAGATTGTTAATAAGAGTTGTATATCCTACATTTGAATTACTATTCTGAAAATCATGACACAAAAAATAAAATTATATCTGTTACTAATTTTTAATACCTGCGTTCTTTCTTCTGCCTTTTCGCAAGGCTGGGAAAAACTTGTAACTACCGGAAACATCACTCCACGAAGCAACGCATC
>DAORKB010000227.1:0-5427 GCA_035439365.1 Bacteroidia bacterium | reverse complement strand
ACTAGCGAATATTTATGCATAATTCTTCTCCCCCCAACTTTTCAGATTGATCCCAATTCTTTCCCAGATTATTTTTGGATGAAGAAAAATTGCATCTAGTTGTGCCTTACTGGGCAGCTTTAGTAATGGTAACCTGTTCAATTATTTATGCCGGATTGGAGGGATATGAGAAATACCTGGATATTCAACTTAAGCGATTGGATCTAGACGAAAAAACCAAAGAACACATAGCTAGGCAATCATCTGAAATGGAAAATTTAAAAAGTGAACCTTTGAATCCGGTGACAATAAACATTCAACAGAATATTTATCGATTTCAAACTCAAATCTATCAACCAAATATCACTATTGTTAGGGTAAATGGGCAGGAGGTTCGAAATAAATTGGATAATAATAAATTACAGTAGTGATAGAATTAGATCTATTGCACACCATTTCCGCACACCACAAATGAAAAAAGCGAGCCATAAGCTCGCTTTCTCGTACCCGGGGCGGGACTTGAACCCGCACAATCGCAATGATTACAGGATTTTAAGTCCTGCGTGTCTACCAATTCCACCACCTGGGCATCTTTTAAAAAAGAACTTTAAAAAAACACCCTCTCTTGTTGAGAGGGAGCTTTTTGGAGCGAAAGACCGGTCTCGAACCGGCGACCTCGACCTTGGCAAGGTCGCGCTCTACCAACTGAGCTACTTTCGCCTTTGTCCGCCGAAGCTCAAAGAGCGAAGGCGGATATTAGGATTGCAAAAGTAAGTATTTTTTTTACTTTGCAAAACATTTTGAAAAAAAAGTTTACCCCATATTTTGTATAAGGAAATACACCGATTGTGAGGATAAAGTGCCTGCACATATTCGTTTTGGCTGTATCTTGCCGGTAAAATTATGTGCTATGTTCCTGGTTTATTGAGAGTAGCACTTTCAAATTCCCTATAATGATGAAAAAACGACCCAATTCTAGTAGAATGAGATTAATAGCGAAATTTATAGTGCTTGTATGCATTGTTGGCAACTCTTCACTAATTGCCCAAACACCAGGAACCAGCCTGGGCTTTGAATCCTTACCCAACTTACGCGACTTAGGTGGCTACAAAACAAAGGATAGCTTAACCATTCGTCGTGGGGTATTGTATCGGTCCAGTCAACTGTATCGTGTAAGTGAGGCCGATAAGAAAAAATTGGATGCATTGAAATTAAAATATGATTTTGATTTGCGTACCGCCCGCGAACGTGAAGCTAAACCGGATGAGGTGAACAATGTTGTAAGGAATGTATCCCTGGATATATTGGCCGATCAATCAGAAGAGGTATACGTAAAACTGGATGATCTCACACGCAATCCACGACGTGTAAGTACTGCAATAGGAGGGGGAACAGCCGAAGCGGAAACCGCCATGAAACAAATTTATTGTGATATGGTTACACTACCAAGTGCAAAAAAGGCTATCGGTGAGTTTCTTACAACACTTGCAAAACCTGCAAGTTCACCTGCATTGTTTCACTGTTCATCCGGTAAGGATAGAACAGGTTGGACCGCAGCTGTTTTGCTAACTGTATTGGGAGTTCCGAAAGAGCAGATCATAAAAGATTTTGAACGCAGCAACGATTATGTTTTACCGCCACAAAAAACGGTGATCGAAAATTTTGTGAAAGCAGGTGGAGAACCTGGTATAATGCCAGCTATATTGGGAGTAAAGGGCATTTATCTGGAAGCTGCATTTGCAGAAGTAAACAGGGTATATGGAAGTATGGATCGATATATTGCATACGAGTTAAAAGTTGATGCAGCGAAGCAAAAAGCCATACGAGACGCTTTTCTTGAAAAAAAGTAATAAGATCTTTTTCCCAAAAATGAAATGTAATCATTCGTGCCTGATGATCAGTTATTTGGTTATCCTTGCCTTTTAACAGAAAAAAGCGACCATTCATTAAGTCTTCCATATAAAATGTATAAAGAATCTATTTTTGTACAATAATTATAAACCTTTTAATTGTTGAACATGAAGAAAACATTACTTAGTATTTTAATTTTTTTAGGAGTGTGCACTGTAAAGGGGCAAATCGTGAAAGAGGGAATGGTAGCCAAATACTACTTTAATAAAGGCAATGCAAATAATGATATTGGAAATCATCATGGTTCGGTGACCGGTGCTGTACTCGTTCCGGATCGTTTCGGAAACCAAGGTAAGGCATACTATCTGGATGGAATTGATGATCATTTGGATTTTGGTGATCATCCGGAATTTCGGATGGGGAAAAGCGACTTTTCTATTTCAATCTGGGTAAAATATACAGACCCACAAGAGGCAAATTTAATTAGCAAGAGAGATGGTGCTAATACAAATTACAATATGTATTCGCTGCTTATTATGACAGATGCAAAAGCAGGCGGAGTAAACGAAAATTTTTGGACATTTCTTCGTTCAAATACATCCCTGGATCGGCAAGTGAATGTAGGAAGCCTGATGGGTTACTGGCACCACATTGTTTTATCACACACGTATGCCGATAATACAACATTGTATGTGGATGGGCAATTAGCAGGTTCAGATAAACACGTACAAACAGGTGAGTATAATGTTGCCGGACGTCCCTTGGTTATTGGTTATTCAGAAGAATCAAATACGCATTTTTACAAGGGCCTTGTGGATGATGTGAGAATATACAGAAGAGCATTAAATAAAATAGAAGCAGACAGCTTGTTTCGCGAAAAAGATCCTTCAGTAGGTATTGATGAGAGAGATAACGTGGAGCTGGTGAGTGCTTACCCCAATCCAACAACAGACAAAGTGCAATTATCAAAAATATGTGATTGGTCGGTATCGGATATTACCGGTCGCATCATTCTTGAAAAACAAAAAAGTGATTTGATTGAATTATCCAATGAAGCACAAGGCATGTACCTGCTTTCAATTTATGATGACAGAAGGCGGCTGATTCAGGTAAATAAATTAATAAAAGAATAAAAAAATGTTTGCCACAATCTGGCAAGCATTTTTTTAATGTGGTAATTTATCTTTCAAATACGCGTACATCCACGCTCCACAAACTGCACTAAAAAATCCAATTACCATTACGGTGAAACCTCCGCCAATCTGCGCTATCAAAGGGCCCGGACATGCACCTGTCATTGCCCACCCAAATCCAAAAAGCAAACCTCCGTATAGTTGTCCTTTGCTAAATTGTTTTGGTTCAATTTTAATTTCGTCGCCCTGAATTGTTTTTATCTGAAAACGTTTGATGAGTAAAACCGAAATAACGCCAATCAAGACAGCCGTTGCCATAATTCCATACATGTGGAAAGAGTTGAACCGAAACATCTCCTGAATTCGAAACCAACTCATCATTTCGGCTTTTACCAGCGTAATTCCGAATAGCACCCCGACAAACAGAAACTTTATATTCTTTGCGTAATTTATTTTTTCGCTTGTTTGCTCTTGCTCTGCAAACTCATCGCTTATTATTTTATTTCCCATGTTTTATAAATTTAAAATGGATGGTAAAACAAACCAGGTCATCAAAATGCCACCAATCATAAAACAGATAGTAGCAACAAGTGAAGGCCATTGCAGATTGGAAATACCCATAATGGAATGACCACTTGTACAGCCTCCTGCATAACGTGTTCCGAAGCCCGTTAAGAACCCACCAACAATAATGAGGATAACACCTTTGGTTGTAAACAAGGATGTCCAGCTAAACAGATCGGAAGGCAACATGTGATCAAAATCTTTTACACCATTGGCTTCCAGCGCATGTTTGGTATCTTCTGCAATTTTAAAGGTATTGGGATCCTTTAAGAAATAAGCAGCAATGAATGCGCCCAGCAGTATTCCTAAAGCAAAGAACAAGTTCCATACTTCTGTTTTCCAGTTGTATTTTAAATAGGTTAAATTAGAAGGAAAACATGCGGCGCAAATATGACGCAGTGAAGAAGAAAGTCCGAAAGCTTTGTTACCAAGGATAAGTAATGCAGGTACAGTTAATCCAATGAGCGCACCGGCAACATACCAGGGCCAGGGTTGTTTGATAAGGTCCAGCATGAGTATAGAAGTTTGATAGTAAGAAAGTTAATGATAAAATATTAGATGGGCAAATTTATAAAAAAGAGTGAGCGCAGTGTGAGACCTGATAGCTCACTGCGTCCGCCGAAGCCATAGCGTAGGTGGACACAGAGTTTTACCCGCCAATCATCTTCTTAATCTCATTCAATTTCATTAATGCCTCAACAGGTGTAAGCGTATTGATATCGGTGCGTTCCAATTCTTCTTTTATATTTTCAAGAACAGGGTCATTCAATTGGAAAAAACTCAATTGCATACCTGAGTCTTGTGCAGAAGTTGATGGACTTAGCGCTGCAGTAATTTCCGTTTTCGATTTTTTTACAATTTTTTCAGTTGGCGATTTTCCTTCCCGCTGTCCTTCTAACTGAGCCAGCAACTGATTGGCTACTTCTAATACCTTTCGCGGCATGCCGGCCATCTTCGCCACATGTATCCCGAAACTGTGTTCGCTGCCACCTGGAACAAGTTTGCGCATAAAAATGACTTTATTCTCCAGTTCTTTTACCGACACATTAAAATTTTTGATGCGATGCATGGTTTTTTCCATTTCATTCAGCTCATGATAATGTGTGGCAAACAAGGTTTTTGCTTTAGCAGTTGGATGTTCGTGTATGTATTCGGCGATGGCCCAGGCAATAGAAATACCATCATACGTACTGGTACCGCGCCCAATCTCATCTAACAAAATCAAACTACGATTGCTGAGGTTGTTCAAAATACTGGCTGTTTCATTCATCTCCACCATAAACGTAGATTCGCCGGATGAAATATTATCCGATGCACCCACACGTGTAAAGATTTTATCTACAAGTCCCAGGTTTGCATGTTTCGCAGGAACGAAACTTCCGATTTGTGCCATCAGAACAATGAGTGCGGTTTGTCTTAATAAAGCCGACTTACCACTCATGTTAGGACCTGTGATCATAATGATTTGCTGAGTTTCATTATCCAGGTAAACATCATTTGCAATATAAGCTTCTCCAATTGGTAGCTGTTTTTCAATTACCGGGTGACGACCATCTTTGATGTCCAATACATCATTCTCAAAAATATGCGGGCGGATATAGTTATTCTTTTGTGCAATAATAGCAAACGAAAGCAGGCAGTCTAAACGGGCCAATAGCGAAGCATTCAGTTGCACTACAGGAATATATTCCATGAGGCTCATCACCAGGTCGCCAAATAATTTAGATTCCAGCGCCTGAATTTTTTCTTCTGCACCTAAAATTTTTTCTTCGTATTCCTTTAGCTCCGGTGTAATGTATCGTTCAGCATTGGTCAGTGTTTGTTTGCGCATCCAGTCGCCCGGAACTTTATCTTTATGTGCATTGGTAACTTCCAGGTAATATCCAAAAACATTGTTAAA
>DAORKB010000226.1:0-5432 GCA_035439365.1 Bacteroidia bacterium | reverse complement strand
ATTTATCCCAAATACCGTTGTGCATTTTATTGCTCTTTTCAAACGTATTGCGAACGAGCATAATCATTTCACCAATGGCCAGTTCAACCACCGAGCGGGTATTGCTATATGGAGCGTTAAAAACAGCAATCCCGTTATCGCAACATGCACCCAAATTCACCTGATTGGTACCAATACAGAAAGTCCCAATTGCATGCAGTTTATTAGCATGCAAAAGGACCTTTTCTGTAACTTGGGTTTTAGAGCGTATCCCTAATATCGATACATCTTTGATGCGTTTACACAATTCTTCTTCAGACAAGGAACCTTTTATCGTTTCAACATTATATCCTTCCTGCTCAAAAATTTGTCTGGCATCCTCATGAATATTTTCAAGTAATAAAACAGAGATGCGGTTCTTTGGATAAGAAACAGAAGCTTTGTAAGACAAATCGTAGAGAATTTCATCCAACGAAGGTGCAAGGCGATCTGCCTTTGCAACCACAACTTCTCTTCTTACATTTTCGGTAAATGCATAAAATTTAGAAACAGCCCCCCCTTGCAACGTTTCATAATCGGTATATCCATCACCAATCATAATGGCTTCACCGGTAAGTGCCAATGATCTTATTTTTCGCACTTTACCCTGGTTTTCACACAATTCATCGGTTTCATCAAAACCAATGATCTTTCCTGTATGATCAAATTTAAATGTGTTTGCAAGCACATGCTCTGGCTTTACGCCATATTCCTGAACAATGGGAACAATAATTTCCCTGAAACCGTTGGAGATGATGTATACATTGTCGGCGTGTTGCTTGAAAAAACTACGGTTGCGAATAACAGAAGCAGAAACCTTATTTTTTAAAATATCGATTACCGCCCCCAAATGATCACGGTTGGCCTGAAGTAAATTGATCCGCTTGGTCAGTGATTCTTTTAACGAAAGCTTCCCTTCCATTCCCAGGTTGGTTAACTGTTGTATCTCAGCCAATACTTGCTTACCCACACTGCTGTTGTCATAAATTACTTCACATAAAATATCCAGGGCCTCTACCTGGATGAATGTACTGTCAAAATCAAAAATAAATGTTTCTTGTTTTTTTACTATGGTGTCCATTGGCTTGTTATTCCTTCATTTTTAGCTATTTTTTACAATCAAAACCAAAGACTTTCTAATAAAATCAGTGGTTTTGAAGGGTAAAAAATAATGACACAAAAATAAGCCTACAATAACCATATTAACAATATTTGAAACAATTTATTGATTATTGACTTTTTAAATCATATAAAAATGTATATTTGACATTAGCGGGCTTTAAAACCCCTTCTAAATTGTTAATTTAATTTTAGCCTTATGAAAACAGCAGCAGAAAATGAGCATTTGGACTATATCAACAAGCAAATCATCAAGCGTTTGGCTGAGGATGGCAAAATTCCTTTTTCGGAATTAGCAAAGGAGTTAAAAATTTCCAATTCATTGGTTCATCAACGTGTCAATAAACTGATAGAAGCGGATATCATTCAGGGCTATTCCGTAAAATTAAATGCGAAAAATTTGGGATACAAAACCATTACCTATACAGGTATCGTAACCAAGGATGCAAAGTATTCCTACTCTATCGCCGAAAAGTTAAAAACGTTTCCTGAAGTATTAGAGTGTCACTGGGTATCCGGAAAGTATACCTTGTTTGTAAAAATTGTTGCGAAAGACAATGAAGATTTACGTACGATTGTGTATGATCGCATTCACAAAATTGAAGGTGTTGGTAGTACAGAATCGTTTATTTCATTTGGAGAAGCATTTGAGAAAAATATTTCGTTGAAATAACCCTCGTAAGAATCAACTTACGAGGGTTTGTAATTTAACTTTAAATTTATTTATTGAATGATTAATTTCTCTGTCATCACGGTTTCTTCTGTTTCTACTGATACAATATAAATACCTTTCGGTAAATTGTTTTCAAAACTAAATTCCTTGCTAATTGAATTATTTGATACGGTAATGGTTTCATTTGCAATCTGTTTACCCAATACATCTGTTATCGTCACTTTTGCTTTAACCGATGCTATGTTATTTGCAACAACCGTTACGATCGATAAATGAGTTGCCGGATTTGGATATACTCTCATGTAAACGTCTCCATTCATTAGCGCATTTTCTTCGTCTGATAAATCATCCGATAAAGTCTCAGACGTTGTTGTTCTTGAAACACTTGGCTGACTTACACAAGTACTTGTTGCATTACAAGCTCCTAAGGTCCATTCAGCAAATGGTGTATTTTGATTTATTAAAACTGCAACAGCAGGTACGGCTAAACAATAAGTTTGCTGTTGATTACCAACTTTTGTTTTAACACTTCTGCACACATTTACTTTATTTGTACCGCATCTTACATCAGTTGCACACACCAATACAGTATCCGTTACTATACATCCTTTTGCATCTGTAAGTTTAACCGAATAATTAGTTGTCGTTGTAGGGCACACATTCACAATTCTATTTGTTTCGCCTGTGTTCCATTTTAATTGATATGGTCTGGTTCCACCTTGTGCCTCTGCTATTAAACGTGCGCATGCTTGAGGTGCATAGCCAACATAAACATTTTTATCAGGTCCTGCATTTACAGCTAAACCTGAATTAGCGCAATGATAAGAAACATAATTAGAGAGTTTGTTGCTTCCGCTTAAGCGGTATGTAAACACATGGCTCACATTGGTGGTAGCAGTTGCAATACCATTTGCCAAAGGAGAAGTTTGTCCATAATCATTATCATTACAAATAGCAATGGTACTGTCATTAACAATTGCTAATCCTTCAGCTTTATCTAATACAGCCGGCCATCCATTTGCCAACAGATCCATTACCAGCGTTTTTGTAACTGGTACAATTCCATTAGCGGATAAACCGGCAAGGTCAACTAGTCCTTCTGCAGTTTTGCCGCTATACAACCCTGAATGTATAGGCGTAGCGGTACTTCGGACAAACGAATCTGATTGGCACCGCTGGCTCCTATAACGCCATCATTCAGGTAAGCAAGCATACGTGTTGAATTATCAGCAGGATTAATTTCAAGAATGCGATGAACCTGTGTGCCCTCTCCTACTGCTTTTGTAGGGTATAAAACAGGGCTCTGAATAATAGCGTAAATTTTCCCGTTGGGGGTAATGGTAATACCTTCAAATCCACGGTTATTTTTGCGGTATTTGAATACGGTATCAATTTGAACATCAACCGACTCTGCACCAACTTTGTTTGCGTAAGGTGTGAATCGCTTGATAACCACTCCATTTTTATTTAGTTTCCATACGGTAGGGCCGCCTTCCTCGCATATCCAGAAGTTACCATCTTTGTCAACGATAAGTCCTTCGGAGTCAATTCCCCAAACATCTTTGGCAGCAGTTTTCGATAAAAAGTTAGCGCAATCCAAAACGGTATCGGTTGATGCTAATTCGGCAGCTGTGCTTCCAAAACCGGTTGGGTTAATAATACCAGTTGCAGTCGTTCCGTTCGGTTGTTTCATTGAAATGGTTTGTAAAACCTGAACTTCACCGTTTTCTAATCGTATGCGATGAATTTTAGGTGCATATGCTGGAAATCCATATATTTTATCATAGGTAAGGCGACACGATGCAGGATTAGCATTTGCAGCATTAACATTCACGCCTCTGTCGGAGCAGGTCCAGAACTCTTTTCCATCTGTTCCAGGTATGGCATATAAACCAGAGAAACCGGCTTCACGAAACTGAATTCCCTGAAAGGTTCCGATTGGTGCTGATGCATTGTTTTGATAATCTTGTAATAAGGAAATTTGTGCGTTGCTGCTTATCGACGAAAGCAATAACATACCAATACCAAAGCATGTACGTAATTTTCTTTTCATAGTAATCTCTTTAAATTGATTTATTATGAAAGCAAGATTACAGGTATTGTGTTACCGGGATGTTATAAGTAAATTATTAAAATGTTTTAGAATTTAGAACGCTCATTTTTAAACACATGCTTATGCTATCCCTGATGCTCGTAAAACTTTGTCAGCTTCTTATTTATCGTCCTCACCATTTTATTCACCACTTTCTTTTTAACCAAGGGAGCGTCATGTGTCCGAACCATATAGGGAAACGGATGTCTTAGTTGAACAAACTGATCACTTCTGATTAATAATCCCTCATAACCAAAAGAAGGTCCTCCTGAATAGGTTTTGGTTTCCTTTACACTGAAATTGCCATTTGGCTCAAGTATACGGTCCGCAACATACTTGGCTGTATCTTGCTCGACAGTTCCGAATTCGGCAATAAAAAAATTGGGTTGTACAAATTTGATAGTTGCATCTGATTGAAGACTGTCATTCAAAAAAATGACCTTGTCAAATTCTCTGTTTTTTATGGCAGTTGAATAATTGCTATAGAAAAAATAAACCGGGCAAAAATTAAACTCTTTCTTAAAAGCGGCAATAATATTTTTATTGATCTGGGCCTGTTTCTTCTCTACTGCCTCAGCCTTTGAACTTTGTCCATTTTTGTTTAGCGCAGAAATAGCAAGTTCATTTGTTTTTAAACGAACGAGCAATGCTCCATTCTTTAATTGATGGATTTGTGCCGTTGATGTTTCCTTTAATTGTTTATGAAAACTTTTCTGTTTTAATTGTTTATCGTTTTGTGCTGCCAGAAATGTTGAAGCAAAAACAAATAACCCACTGAATATCAACCTGCAATTCATGCCCATCTTAAGTATTAACCGTTTTTATTAGTTTTGATAATGGTTTAAAAATAGAAAAAGAAAGGTTGCTATAAACCTTTTCAGAATTTATTTATTTAAGGGTGTTCTAAGTCCCATAAACGGTCCAATTGTAAAGTTTTCTTAACTTTATCGCCTCTCTATCCCTTGCTTGATTTTAAAAACAATAGAATAATCAACCGCTATGAAAAATCTTCATATTCAAACTTTATCCATACACGGATCTGCGCATAAAGATAATAATACCGATGTGGCCCCTCCCATTCATTTATCAACGACATTTATCCGAAATGCAGACGGAACAACGGGTGAATATATATACACCAGGGCCAACAATCCCAACCGCTTAGCGATGGAACAAAAACTGGCAGCCATTGAAAATGCAAAATCAGCAATTTCTTTTTCATCAGGAATGGCGGCAACCAATGCTTTGTTTGAAAATATTTTGGAACCCAATTCACACATCATTATTCCCGATGATTGTTACCATGGCACCAGACGCTTACTGGATAATTTTTTCAAACGTTGGAATGTGCGTTATGATTTAGCAGACATGAGCGATACAGCGAATATTGAAAAATTGATTCAGCCAGATACGCGATTGATTTGGATGGAGACCCCGTCCAATCCTCAATTAAAGATCACCAATATTAAAGTAACGGTTGCATTGGCTAAAAAGCATAACATTGTAACGGTATGTGACAATACATTTGCA
>DAORKB010000225.1:0-5437 GCA_035439365.1 Bacteroidia bacterium | reverse complement strand
TGTTTATAGGATTGCAATACATTTTCAAATTCATTTTTGCGTAACAAACCGTTGTCAACAAAAATGCAATATAAATTCTGACCAATGGCTTTGTGTAGTAAAACGGCTGCAACGCTTGAATCTACTCCTCCACTTAACCCCAGCACCACTTTATCACTTCCAATTTTTGCCTTTAATTCTTTTACTGTTGTTTCTACAAATGAATCTGGTGTCCAATCCTGTTTACAACCACAAATGGTTACCACAAAATTTTTCAACAACATCGCTCCTTCTGTAGAATGGTATACTTCCGGGTGAAACTGAATACCGTAAGTAGTTTCCTGTTGAATACGGTAGCCGGCAAATTTTACATCATTTGTACTGGCTATTACTTCGTAATTATCCGGTATTTTGGTAATGGTATCTGCATGGCTCATCCAAACTTGTGAATGATTGCTGATTCCTTTAAACAGGTCGTTGTTATTATTTACAAAAGAAAGGTTTGCTCTTCCATACTCCCTGTGTTCAGAAGCCAGCACTTCTCCGCCAAACTTTTGAGCCATCAATTGTGCACCATAACATACGCCCAACAGGGGTAGTTTTCCTTTTATACCTGACAAATCCGGGTTGGGAGATTGTGGATCCCGCACCGAGAAAGGGCTACCGGAAAGGATCACTCCTTTAATATATTTTGTAATAGATGGAATTTTGTTGTAGGGATGAATTTCACAGTAAACATTTAATTCCCGCACTCTGCGGGCAATAAGCTGTGTGTACTGGGAACCAAAATCGAGTATTAATATTGTTTCTTGCATGGGCGCAAAGATACAAAATTGAAATCTATTTATTTCAATTTATTCAATTGTTTCAGCTCTGCTTTGGCTGGCTCGTAACTGGCGTCAATACGGAGACATTGCTCAAAATCCGCAGCTGCTTGGCTGGTGTTCCCCATCGTCTTATAGGTTATGCCTCTGCCATAGTAGGCCTCCAGATAATCAGGGTCCGATTCTATAGCCTGCGTAAATTGCTCCAATGCCAAGGGGTATTTTTTTAGATTTAGCAGATAAATAACCCCCAGATTATAGCGAACCGACTTGTTTTTGGCATCTGCCGTAGCCAATGCATTATAGGTATTAATTGCATTGTCCCAATCTTCTACATCCTGATAAAATTTACCGGTTGCATACCAGGCTTCGCTGCTATTGGGAGCGAGGTGCGTTGCACTCTTATAATAATCCAGCGCCAATGGGTCCTTTCTCGCGGCAAACATAAGTCCTACCTGCATATAAGCATGGTAATAGTTTTTATCTTGCTCAATGGCGGTTCGCATACTGGAAATGGCTCTGGCTGTATCTTTCAGATCTTTGTAATTCATTCCCTTCATAAAATAAGCCTTTGCATTGTATTGATCTATTTTGAGCGCCTTGTTTATATACTCTATGGATTGTGTGTTTTGCCCGACATACAAATACAATTCAGCCAATTTTAGCAAAGCTGTTATATTTTTATCATCCAATTCAATGGCTTTTTCAAGTGCCCTTTTGGATCCTCTTGTCTTATTGGTATAAAAATATAAATCGGACAGGGTCATAAAATAAGGTGCTTTTGAACTATCCAGCACCAATACATTCATCATATCCACATAACAATTCTGATAGTCCTTTTTGTTGAGGTAGTATTTAGCGCGCTCGTGCAAAAGGTCGGGATCTTTTGGATTATCCAGTATTTTTTGATTCAGTGTTTCGATTGAAACGGAAGTTGTTGAATCATTTTTTTTCTCAACAGAATCAGGATTTTTGTTTGTACTGCATGATTGTAAAAACCAACATAAAGCAATAAAAAGTAAAAAGATGTATTTTTTTATCATGTACTGAAGTTGTTAATCCTAAAAAGGTTGACAAAAATAAGGATATTTTATTATTACTTACCGCCAGCCTTCACCCAATCGTTATATTCGATGATTAATTGCTTTAATTTTTTGAAGGCAAAATCATTTTTCAGGAGTTTTGTTTCAACATCGGTAGCACCGAAAATATAATCCTGTATATCTTCCTTCTGGGATTCTTTTAAAACACCTGTGAATGCTTCCCCTTCATCTTTTGTAATAAAAACAGCTTTTTCATTTCCTTTTTTAAAAATATAAACGGGAGAAGTTGAGTACATCCGTGCAATCTCTGTTTCGTACATGCAAATTGTTCCATTAACGATTTGTTTTGCCCAACCACCGTATTTGAAATAGCGCCAATGAATTTTTTCATTTCCAAATGCTACAATAGAATCATCGCGATACGGTTTTTTCTTAGCATCCTCATCCATTTTGAAATCTACCCACTCGGGTGTATTCCCCATGAATACGTGCCATTTTAGGAGCCCCGTTATCGTATCTCCTGTACTCCTCCAGACAATATATCCCTTATGAAAATTTTTTGAGAACTTTTCCAGGCTATCTCTTTGCGCTTTTTTTTCTGTCTCCTGTGCATTCATGCTGAAAGAAAAATGCATCATCAAAAAGAACATAAAAATGAAATTTCTATTTGTTTGTTTACAAAAACAATTCATAAAAAATTACTTTATAAAATACAGCACCTCATATAAGATGTGTATTTCCATTATTTGTTAAAAATACCATTTTTAACTTTTTTTTAAAAAGAAGCTTGTAACAAAAAAAATTCATCTTCCGTCGCACGCGAAACAAACAAACAAACAAACAAACAAACAAACCTCTATGAAAAAAAATTTTCTTCTAGCAATTGGAAGTCTCTTTTCAATTGTAGCAATCGCACAAAACCCTTACCTAGAAAATAAATATTCCTGGAAACTAAGTAACCTTAGTACTTTAACAACCAATAACAAGTATCAATTGCTTCACCCAACAATTGCTTTCGATTGGTTATCAAAAAGGAAAAATACGCATGAGCTTGAGTTGATTGATTTGGCATTGAACAGAGGCAACATAAGAGAATATAGCATGTCCGGAAACAAAAGATTTACAGAAGGTACCCGACAAACTGCCATATCCATGCGATATGAATACAAGATAAATTTCAATACAAAAAGGGAAAGTCGCTGGATTCCATCACTTGGTTTTTCGGTCAATCCATATTACCAAGAGTACAGCTTCGTTTTTAACGACTCGTTGCCGCAGCGAATTGAATCAAAAGCGGCAGGGATTCGCTTAGGATTTAATCCTAGCATCACTTATTTTGTTACAAAAAAATTATACCTCACCTCTTCCCTCTCTTTTACAATTGCTGACATATCCGGAACACGTTTTCGTAGCTCAGGGCCGGGTGCACAGCCCGAACAATACAACAGGGAGCCACATATTAATTTTATGAATATTAAGGACAAGTTTGAGTTTAGAGTGGGTGTTGGGTATAGGTTTTAGGTGTTGATAAACGGCAAAAATTTTCATGTTTTCGCAGAAAATACATCTGCACATAAAAATCTTTGCCGTTCTGCTTATTTACTATCTAACTACTTCGCTGTTTCCAACTCCGCTTTTGCAGCAGCAGGTGCAGCAACTGCATCTGTACTGCTTAACGCTATTCTGATTTTATCTTCAATTTCGTTTGTCAATTCTTCGTTGTCATGGAACAATGCTTTTACAGCATCTCTTCCTTGTCCAAGTTTAGTGTCGCCATAACTGAACCAGGAACCGCTTTTCTTGATGATGTTGTGTTCCACACCCAAGTCAACAATTTCACCGATTTTTGAAACACCTTCTCCGTACATAATGTCAAACTCTGCCTGACGGAACGGAGGTGCCACTTTATTTTTCACCACTTTTACACGGGTACGGTTACCGATAACACTGTCGCCTTCTTTAATTTGTCCAACACGACGGATATCCAAACGTACAGAAGCGTAGAATTTCAATGCATTTCCACCGGTTGTTGTTTCCGGGTTTCCAAACATCACCCCGATTTTTTCACGCAACTGGTTGATGAAAATACAGCAGCATCCTGTTTTGTTGATGGTACCTGTTAATTTACGCAATGCCTGAGACATTAAACGGGCATGTAACCCCATTTTTGAATCCCCCATCTCTCCTTCAATTTCGCTTTTTGGTGTAAGCGCTGCTACCGAGTCAATTACAATGATATCAATCGCTCCGGAGCGAATTAAATTCTCTGCAATTTCCAATGCTTGCTCTCCATTATCCGGTTGAGAGATCAATAAATTTTCGGTATCAATACCCAATTTATCTGCATACGTACGATCAAATGCATGCTCCGCATCAATGAATGCTGCAATACCACCTGCTTTTTGAACAGCTGCAATCGCATGTAAGGTTAATGTTGTTTTACCGGAAGATTCTGGTCCGTATATTTCAATGATTCTTCCTTTTGGTAAACCACCAATGCCTAAGGCAATATCCAATGAAAGAGACCCAGTAGGAATCACCTCTACATTTTCTACAGCAGCATCTCCCATTTTCATGATGGAGCCTTTACCGTATGTTTTTTCTAATTTATCAAGCGTCAGCTGTAATGCTTTCAATTTTTCTTTGTTCACATTTTCCTTCGCAGCTGCTGCGTTTTTGGATTCTTTTGTTTCTTTGCTCATGGTTATATATATCTATTGTTGTTTACTTATTTAACTCCCCTCTCCTTTTTCAAGGAGAGGGCTGGGGGTGAGATCCAAAATCTGTTCTGTATGCTCCTTCGTTTTCACATCCCTTATTATTCTTTCGATGATCCCTTGTTCATCAATTACAAATGTGGTTCTTACAATGCCATCAAAGGTGCGTCCCATAAAGTGTTTTTCTCCCCATACATCATACGCTGTAATTATTTTTTTATCTACATCTGCTAATAACTGAAAAGGTAAGTTGTATTTCTTTGTAAATTTTACATGTTTTTTCTCCTCATCTGCACTCACACCCAGGATCACATATCCTTTCTTTTTAAGCAATGCATAATTATCGCGCAGGTTGCAAGCCTGATTTGTACAACCGGGTGTATCATCCTTTGGATAAAAATACAGGACCACTTTCTTGCCTTTAAAATCTGTCAATTGAACAGCATTACCCTGCTGATCATTTGCTTTAAAATTGGGGGCCTTTTGCCCTTCTTTTAACTGTGTGCTGTAGTTCGCCATAACCTCTTTCAAAACTACTCGATTAAATTCTGAGAATAAAAATCAGTTCTTATTAATTATTAACAAACCAGCAGAAGTTTGACCGTGACACAACTAAATTATTTAGCAACTTTTCTCCCTCACAACCTTTTAAAGAACCCTTTAATCGTAACTAACAAGGCTAATTAATCCACTTATTGTTGTTACTCTTTAGCAAAAGTCAAAAGATTTCAGAAAAAACAATGCTAATTTTTTTAGTAAAATTTATTTTTTATCGCTTTCATTATTGAAAAGCTATGTGTTTCTATGTGTTTCTATGTGGTTTAATTTATTTAGCCACATAGAAACACATTAGCAACACATAGTTTATAGGTTG
>DAORKB010000224.1:0-5448 GCA_035439365.1 Bacteroidia bacterium | reverse complement strand
ACCACATACATAGGAAACATAGGATTATAGGATTCGTACTAAAGCCTATGTACCTATGTGGTTAAAGAATCAGTATTCTTAGAAATTTTTAAACCTCCCGAAAACGCCTAACGGTAATTTATTCCCTGCAGTTGCTTGTAAGTACAATTCTCCGGTATGCAAATTTTTTCCTGCTTTTTCCTTCAATAAATTTTCAATGATCAATGATGAAAAGCCCAATGAATAGGCATTTAAAATCAGAAAATGTTCGTTGTCATCCAATAGCCGAAGTACCACACTGATCATCTCATTGATATTATCTTCCAATTTCCATTTTTCTCCATTAGGCCCATGGCCAAATGCAGGAGGGTCCAGGATGATTCCATTGTATTTATTCCCCCGTTTTTCTTCACGCTTTACAAATTTAAGCGCATCCTCCACTACCCAGCGAATGTCAGTTAAGTTGGATAACTGCATGTTTTCTTTTGACCAGCTTACAACTTGCTTAATAGAGTCCACATGTGTAATATCTGCTCCGGCTGCTTTAGCCACCAGGGATGCACCACCTGTATATGCAAATAAATTCAATACACGGGGGCTGGGTGTTTTCATCTCTTTCACGGTTTGATAGATAAAATCCCAATTGCTGGCTTGCTCCGGAAAAATGCCCACATGTTTAAAGGAGGTTAGCCCTAAGCGAAAATGAATAGAGGCGTCTGAGTTATTGATTTGATAACGTATTTGCCACTGATCCGGCATTTGTTTTAATTTTTTCCATTCGCCGGATGAACTGGATTTGGATACAAATTTTATATGTGCCCGCTTTTCCCATTCAGCCTGGTTCAGTGTTTTGTCCCATACAGCTTGTGGTTCGGGGCGTATGGTGATGTATTGTCCAAAACGTTCGAGTTTTTCAAAATTTCCTACATCAATTAATTCGTAATCCTTAAAGTTTTGGGGGGTAAGTAATAACATACTTGTTGGTTAAATTTTTATTCCTACAATACAAATATCATCTACCTGGCTAAGATTGCCTTTCCAGTCGATATGTACTTTTTCTAATATTTCGCGCTGTACTTCCATGTCTTTTTGATGGATATCCAATAGCAGCTGTTCCAATTGTTTGTACTTGAATTTTTTGCCTGCCTCTCCTCCAAACTGATCAGGATACCCATCTGTAAACAGATAAATCAAATCATTTTTTATCAGTGAAATACTTTGCTGAATAAACTGTTGGGTGATATTAAAATGCGAAATTCCTATGGGTTGCTTATCTCCTTTTAATTCAATCAGTTTATTATTTCTCAATAAGTGCATAGAATTATTGGCTCCTGCAAATACCAATTCATTTGTTGTTTTATCTATCCGGCATAAAGCAATATCCATCCCGTCTTTTGCTTCGTTCACGTTTTCGGATTGACGCAGGGACATGATGATTTTAAATTTCAATAAATCCAAAATATCTGCAGGTTCATACACTTCTTTTTCGTTAACAATTTCATTTAACAGTGCTGTTCCAAGCATGCTCATAAACCCCCCTGGTACACCGTGTCCGGTACAATCGGCAACGGCTACAAATACATAATTTAATTTGGAACCTATCCAATAAAAATCGCCACTTACGATATCTTTTGGTTGCAGCATCACAAAATTATGAGGAAACAGATTTGTCATTTCTAAACTGGATGGGATAATGGCCTGTTGTATCTTTTGTGCATAATTGATGCTATCCAATATTTCTTTGTTTTTTTCCTCAACAAGCATTTTTTGTTGACTAATTATTTGTTTTGAATTTTTTTCCTTTTGATAGGATCTAAATATCATAATAATGATGACGATGGACGTGATCACAGCTATAATACCTGCAATTACAAGTGCTTCCTGTTGTCTTGATTTAGCTGCTTGTACAACATCCCGTTGTTGCTGTTTTTCTGCGCGTACAATGCTGTCTTGTTTTTCTTTAAATGCATTAACAAAATTAAACTCCAGTTGGGTTTGTTTTTTTAACTGTATTAAATTGGTGGTACTGTCTTTTAATTCTGTTTTTAATTTTAAATAATGAAATGCGTTTTTATAGTCTCCACCCTCATAATAAGCCTGATAAATTATTTCGGATGCATCCGAACATATTCCTGGTGCCGTTAATGCTTTTCCAATTTCATAAGATTGCAATCCGTACTCTACTGCTTTTTTACTGTCTTTTAGTTTTAATGCAACTTCAGCCAATCCACTATAACACAGGGCCAGGTTATATTGATCGCCTGTTATTTTATCATACTCCATTGAACGATTAAAATAACTCAATGCTTCGGACGGACGGTTTTGTTCGACCAGTAAATCACCCGTTGAATATAAAAAATCTACTATTCGGGAAGTGTCCTTTAGTGCTAATGCAATTTTTAATCCTTGGTTATAATTTGCCAATCCACGATCGTATTTTTTTAAAGTTTGATACACGGATCCTATTGCACTATAACAAAATGCTTCTTCTTTTTGAAAATTATTTTTGATGCTTAGGGCTAATGCTTCATTCAGGTATTTCAAGGCATCTTGCGGCTGATCTATACACCTATTGATGTCTCCAATGAGGGCCAAATTAAAAGCCAGATCCTTTTCCTGCTTCAGTTCCTTGTATAAAAAAACCGCTTGAAATAACAGGTTTAGCGCTATCGTATTTTTATCCTGCAAACGATAAATATTGCCTAATGCCGATAATTCCTTTGCTATTTTTGATTTGTCAAGGGTAAGCTTAGCCTGTTCGAGGGATTTGGAATAATAGTCTCTGGCTTTTTCATAATTGTCGGCTTCATAAAATGCCTTGCCTACCTGATGATAGAAGTATGTTTTCTTTTCTCGTGTAATTATTCTTGAAGCCAGGTGATATATTTCCAGCGAGTCCTTTTTTCTGATTTGTTTGGCAAAAATGCTTAGCTTTTGAGCCGGTACGTCGATATTGTCATTAAAGTAAGAAATCAAGGAATCATCCTGTGCCAATGCACTTAAGCAGCTGAATAAAAGTACAAACAGGCTATATTTTCTGATATGTCTATTCACGTATATGATTTAGAAAGATAAAATCCTTTTATTTCGTTTTAAATATACCCTTATCTTTGCAAATCTATAAAAAAAACAATGGAAAACAGGAGAGTTCGTTTACGTTTTGCACCTAGCCCGACAGGGGGTTTACACATGGGTGGTGTTCGCACCGCATTATTTAGCTATTTGTTTGCTAAAAAGCACAATGGGGACTTTATTCTCCGCATCGAAGACACCGATCAGACCCGCTATGTAAATGGTGCAGAAGAATACATTATTAATGCCCTTAAATGGTGCGGAATTGAACCAAATGAAGGTGTTGGATTCGGAGATGGGCCACATGCACCATATCGCCAAAGCGAACGCAAAGAAAAAGGGATCTATGCAACATATGCACAACAGCTTATCGATAGTGGTCATGCTTATTATGCATTTGATACGGCTGATGAACTGGATGCCATGCGTAAACGTCTGGAAGCTGCGAAAGTGGTTGCACCTCAATACAATGCAGTAACACGTCAAACCATGCGCAATTCTCTTACGTTATCGGAAGATGAGGTAAAAAAATTAATGGATGCTAAAACACCTTATGTGGTTCGGTTAAAAGTTCCACGCAATGAAGAAATTCGTTTTCATGATATCATCCGTGGTTGGGTGGTTGTGAATTCCTCTCAGGTAGATGATAAAGTATTGCTAAAATCAGATGGAATGCCAACCTATCACCTTGCACATATTGTTGATGATATTGAAATGGAAGTTTCTCATGCAGTTCGTGGCGAAGAATGGCTGCCATCGGCTCCTTCGCATGTACTCATTTATCGATACCTTGGTTTAGAAGATAAAATGCCGTTGTTGGCACATCTACCGCTTATTTTAAAACCAGATGGAAACGGAAAATTATCTAAACGTGATAAATCCGGCATTCCGATGTTTCCACTTGATTGGTATGATGAACGTACCAACGAAAAATATTCGGGTTACCGCGAAAGTGGTTTTTTCCCTGAAGCTTTTGTGAACATGTTGGGTATGCTGGGATGGAACCCAGGCACCACCCAGGAAATTTTTTCGTTGCCTGAGCTTATAGAAGCATTTTCATTTGAACGCGTAAATAAATCAGGAGCTAAGTTTGATCCTGAAAAAACAAAATGGTTCAATCAGCAATACCTGCGTAAAAAATCGGATGCAGAGTTAGCCGCTTTGTTTACACCTATTTTAAAAGAAAATGGAATACAAGCTGACAGCAAATTTGTGGAAAATGCTTGTCGTCTTTTAAAAGAAAAAGCCTACTTCGTGCATGAATTCTGGAAAGAAGGAAGTTATTTGTTTGTTGCTCCAACTGCTTATGATGCAGAGGTTATCAAGAAGAGATGGAACGATAAATCGGATGCATTTATTACCGCTGTTGCTGCTGCTTTTAAAAATTTAAACAGCTTCACCGCTGCTGAAACAGAAGCCGCATTTAAAGCAACTGCAGAGGCTCAGGGACTGGGAGCCGGACAAGTAATGCAATTATTCAGAGTTTGCATCAGTGGTGTTGGCGGTGGACCGGCCTTGTTTGAAATTGTTGAATTGCTTGGAAAAGAAGAGGTTATCAGACGCTTGGAAAAAGCCGCAGTCACTATTCCAACTTTACAAACTGCTAAATCAAATTAGTTATGCATCAAATTATTCTTGAAGGTATTAATGTATATGCTTATCACGGATGCCTGGAGGAAGAAGGACGAATCGGTGCCAATTACATTGTAAATATTACCATGTATACCGATTTCACCGAGGCTGCACAAACGGATGATTTGAGTAAAACCATTGATTATGTGACTGTTTACAATATTGCTAAACAAGAAATGGGCATTCGTTCAAAGCTTATTGAATATCCTGCACAGCGTATTGTCAATCGTTTAAAAAAGGAATTTACAACCTTACAAAAGGTAGAAGTAAAGGTGACAAAGATTAATCCTCCAATGAATGGAGATGTGGATCGGGTTAGTGTTGTAATTACTGAATAGAAATGAGCACAAAGAATTGCTCAAAATGTACCACTCCTTTTGAATGTACCAATGAAACCAGAGGATGTTGGTGTGAGGAACTGTATCTCGAAACGGCTGTTTTGATTCACTTAAAAGAAACTTACGACAATTGTTTATGTCCTAAATGCCTGCAAGAATTCTCAAAATTGAATTATGATCCTAAAAAATAATTGTTGTTTGAGAGAATTTTCTTATTTTTGCGAGCATAATTAAGGTCCTGTGGCCGAGCGGCTAGGCAGAGCTCTGCAAAAGCTCGTACTCCAGTTCGAATCTGGACGGGACCTCAACATAAACCCCATTAGCATTAAGCTATTGGGGTTTTGTGTTAAAATCAAGTGATTTTGATCTTATTTCGGATCAATCTGAAAAGTTGGGGGGGGGGAATTTTAAATAATTAATTTTGTGC
>DAORKB010000223.1:0-5490 GCA_035439365.1 Bacteroidia bacterium | reverse complement strand
CAAACATATCAATAAAATTACCCCCCTTAATTTTATACAAAATGAATAGGAAAATTGTTTACCTGGGAATGTTACTACTCCCGGTTTTAATAATGGCAAAAATGCCCAAAGAATTAAGCTTTGGTGCACCGGTTTCAAGTTCAGGTGCTCCTGGCGAAGTAACATGCGCCCATAGTGGGTGTCACGATGATGGTACGGTTAATAGTGGAAAAGCATTGCTTCAGGCAGAAATTGGCGACAATATCAAAACGTATATCCCTGGAAAAACATATCCGATAAAAGTAAGAATTACGGAAGCTGGTGTGAACCGTTTCGGGTTTCAGGTGGTTGCATTAAAAAATAGCGACCAGCTAAATGCAGGTGATATGGCAATAACAGATGCATTTAGAACGCAAATTATTACCAATGAAATAGAGCTCAAAGACAGAAGATATGTTACGTATACCTACGAAGGAACGGAACCATTTGCCCCTGGGGTAGGAGAGTGGACCATGAACTGGACAGCGCCGGATAAAAATGTTGGTCCTGTTACTGTATACATTGCTTCTGTTTCGGCAAATAATGACAATACCGATAAAGGAGATCATGTGTATACAACGGCATTAACGTTATCACCTGACGAAGCATCAACTGTGAACGAACAAAAAGCAGACATGAGATCAACTGTTTTCTTTAGCAATGCATCGAAAGAATTAAATATTGCACTGCAATTACAAAATGAAAAACAAGTTCAATGCCTTTTGTATACAATTGAAGGCAGGTTGGTAAAAATGCTGTTTGATGAGCGTATTATAAATGCTGAAAAAAAGATAGGCTTAGATGTTCCACATGGGGTTTATTTAGTGAAGCTAACTGCGGGACAAGATGTGAAAACAACAAAAATTGTAATCCAATAAAAACAAAAGATCATTCATTCAATAGCCTCTATAAAAATGAAAATAATTACGTATCCCATAAAAAAAATTAGTGTTGTACTCGTTGTAATTGTATTTCAAGTTGTATTAAGCAGCTCTGTTATTCTTAAGTTGTCGGGTGCGCATGAAGGAAGCACAGGAGCACCGAATGAAAAAACATGTGCACAAACCACTTGCCATGCTGATGCCAGCGTGTCTCCAGGAACACTGGTCAATACATTTACGTTTAATGGTGGCGACTCCGTATATACACCAGGAGAAACGTATCCGATTAAAATTCGGATTTCAAAAACCGGAATCAAACGGTTTGGTTTTCAGGTAACCGTATTAAAAACCAGTGATAATGCTTATGCAGGAACATTGACGGTGACAGAAACTACCAGAACGCAATTACAAGATGGGCTTGCGCCTAATAAAACCAGAAAATACATTACACACAAATCTGCAGGTGCAGCAGCTGTTACTACTGGAGAAAATGAATGGACATTTAGCTGGAAGGCGCCTGATACGAATGTTGGAGCCATTAAATTTTATTATGCAACAAATGCTACTAATATGAATAACCAAAATACCGGTGATCAGGTGTTTTTATCCAACTTTGAAATAAAACCAAAAGTGAATACGGGTGTTGATGAAAAGGCAAAAGAAGCATTTTTTAATGCCTATTACTCCAGCTGGAGTAAGAAGCTAATCGTTTCTTACGATAATGTACCTGCGGGAAGAGCAAGGATTGAGCTTCGAAATATGGAGGGACAACTAATTCAATCGGATGATATAGACAATCTGGGAACATCGGGACAAAATGAAGAAATCAATTTAAATTCAACATTGGCAAAGGGGATTTATTTGGTAACATACAGAGTAGATAACACGATGTTGTCACGTAAGGTTTATATTCATGAATAAAATAATATTGTAAAATAGGGATTGATCTCATCTCCATTTACAAGCTGCTAGATCGATTGCGACGATGTATTATGATTTGTCAATTACTACCTTTAATAACAAATACGCCGAAACCAACAGCATCATTACGGCTTAGAAAAGAACACGATATTACTTCTAATTTATTTTGTATAATAATTTTGGAAAAAGCATCGAGATAATCATCTCCGCGAGCATTTATAACATTGTTCATGTTAAAAAAAGCGGATCGAGCCTTCAACCACGGATCAAAATCCTGCAATTTTGTACCATACATATCAGCTAAGATTTGAATATTATTGTAGATGGTAACAATGATAATACAGTTCTCGCGGTCAATATATTTCAATGTATTTTCAAATACGTCAAAGCTTTCAAAACTGTTTCCCGTGTAAATATTTGGGTCTATCACTACAAAATTATAATCATTTCGTTTCATATAACCCTTCTTTAAAGCTTCCACACTGTCACCATTCATAATAATAGCACTCTTGTTTAATTTTTTTGCCCATTTTGCATAGTATGGATCAAGTTCCCATATTTCAAAATACGCTGTTAAATGTATATAATCTTGTGCGGTACTGGTTCCTATAAATCCAAATACTTCCAGAGCTATAAGTTTGTCAGGTAAATAGTTGTTAGCTTTTAGTGTCTTGATGATAATTTGCAAAGTTGATTAGGTTCTTTGCCTGCCAAGGTTAACAGCAAGAAACCTACTTAGCTGTTGTTTTTTTATATAAATCCATTTTTTTAAACTCATCTTGCAATTCAAATTTTTCTTCAATTAAAATTGTGACGAAAATAAGTAAAAATCAATGATTATCGAAAATCCAATTTTAAAAAACTGCAGAATTATCTACCTCGTTTAATGCTTCCTTAAACAATTCAGAGTCGTCCGGGTCATCATCAACCAATAGAAAAAAATATTTTTTCATTTAGCGTTAAGTATTTAGATGAATTTTTGCGATTGTTTTATGGGAAGAAAAACTGTAAAGGTTGCACCTTCATTTTCTTTGCCATCTGCAACGATACTTCCACCATGGCGTTCAACAATTTTTTTGCAGAGGGCTAAACCAAGTCCGGTACCTTGAAATTTATCTTTGGGATGTAATCGCGAAAAGGCACTGAACAATTTATCGGCTTGCTTTTTATCAAAGCCGATGCCGTTGTCTTTAATTTTAATTTTAACAAACTCAACACCATCCTTTTTTTCTAAAGAAGATGAAATGATAACCTGAGAGTTCAGTTCTTTTTTAGAAAATTTAAAAGAGTTGGAAAGGATATTGAAAAATAATTGATACACTAAAATATGTGCACCTTCAATTACTGGAAGTTTTTCGCGTTGAATAACACCTTTCTTTTCGGATATTAACAATTCAATATCCGACTCGATGTTATTGACAATTTCATTTAAATCAATCTGTTCGATTGTATGTTCTTCGGAGGTAATGGAAGAATAGTTCAATACCCCATCAATCATGGAGAACATACGTCTTGTAGCATCTTGTATTTTACTTAGGTAAGCGGCTCCCTCTTTCGGAATGCGTTTGCCAAATTCATTTACCAGTTTATCAGCATAGGTTTGTACCTTTCGTGCAGGCTCCTTTAAATCATGACTGGTGACATGTGCAAATTGCATTAAATCTTCATTGGAGCGTTCCAGTTCCAGCGTGCGTTCTTTAACCTGTCGGCCAAGTTCTTCAGTAAAAAATTTTTGTTCTGAAATATCCAGCGTAACCCCAATAATCTTAATGGGTACATCCATCTCATCATAAATCGTTTTACCAGAAACTTTTACCCATCTGATGTCACCATCTTTGGGTTGAATGCGGTATTCAATGCTGTATATTTTGTGTTCGGCAATGGCTTCATCTCGTGTTTGTTTTACACGTTGACGATCCAGGGGCGAGATATTAGCAGTTAGTTTTTCTAAATTCAAGGTTTCATTTTCAGGCGTACCGAAATTAATTTTGCATTGTGGAGTACAATGAATCTCTCCTGTCGCTAAAATTAATTCATAGGATCCAAGTTTTCCCGCATCCAGTGCCAGGTGTAAACGTTCAGCTGTAGCTCTTGAAAGCACTTCAGCATTTTGCATTTTATTGTTTGCAGCGACTTGTTCGGTAATGTCCTGAAGTGTACCATTAAAACGATATGCAACTTTTTCATTATTGAACCATACTTTTCCTTTGGCTTTTACAATGCGTTCTTTTCTGGTAACCGGATGAATGATGGTATATTCAATATTGTAAAAGCCTCCATAGGTATATTGAAGTGCAGTTTGTATCGCATCTTTTACCCGTTGTTTGTCATGTTCGGCAATGGATTCGATTGTAAGGGACAATGGAATTACAGCATTGGCAGGTAGGCCATACCAATCTTTTAAACGGTTATTTGATTTGAATGCGTCTGCAACAGGATCATAATCAAATGTACCCAGTTCGGTTGCTTCGATGGCAAAGCGCAATTGGTCATCACTTTCCTGTAATTTTTTAAATGTAACGACTTTGTTTGTCGTTTCTGTGCATACAACCAATATTCCACCGATGCTGCCATCTTCAATTTTAACGGCGCTATAGGTAAATGTCCAGTAGACATCCTCTAATTTTCCGTTTCTATAGATTGGAATAAGTTGATCTTCATTCAATTCAGATGGTTCACCATTAAATACCTGATCGATTGCTGGTTTAACAACCGACCATGCTTCTGGCCAGCATTCGGGAGCTTTTTGTCCGAGTGCTTTCGGGTGTTTTCCATCCATTCCCATACTTGGGCGATAAGCATCATTGTAAAACTGGATCAGATCACTTCCCCACCATAAAACCATAGGATATTGTGAGCTGAGTAAAATGCTAAGTGTGGTAAGTAAGCTCTGTGGCCAGGTTTCAACGGGTCCCAGAGATGTAGCGGCCCAATTATAGGATCGGATGATTTCGCCCATTTCTCCTCCACCTGATAAAAGCTCATAGGCGTTCTCAGTTGATGTTGGAGATTTATAAGATGATCCCATTTGCTTACGTATTATTGGTGATTTGTATTTATTCTTTTATACAATCCTTATATAAACGACCGACCAAAACTGTTCCCCAAAAAACGTAATGAAGCAAAATCCTGATCCTTAAAAAGCTAAGGAAGATTGGCGTGCAAGATGTGTCTGTATTCTTATTTTTTTAAGTAGATTTGTCCACAATATTGCAATATGCTTCATGCTAATATAGTGCATTTTGCATATTTGACGCAAGTAGAACAGAAAAAATTATTAAAAAGATAACCACATGATTATTGAACCAAGAGTACGCGGTTTTATATGCTTAACCGCTCATCCGAAGGGATGTGAGCAAAATGTAATCAATCAAATTAGCTATATTCAGTCGAAAGGTAAAATTGCCGGAGGCAAAAAGGTATTGGTAATAGGTAGTTCAACTGGTTTTGGTTTGGCATCCCGTATTACGAGTGCTTTTGGCTCGGATGCTGCCACTGTTGGTGTTTATTTCGAAAAACCGCCGAGCCCTGGTAAAACTGCTTCTCCGGGTTGGTATAATACGGCTGCCTTTGAAAAAAAGGCACATGAAGCAGGTTTATATGCAAAAAGTATTAATGGAGATGCGTTTTCGAACGACATTAAAAAAGAAACACTGGAGCTGATAAAAGC
>DAORKB010000222.1:0-5533 GCA_035439365.1 Bacteroidia bacterium | reverse complement strand
TTTCAGTTGATATGACTGGAAAAACCGTTAGTCCAAACGGAGTACATGTGCAAGGCGATTTTCAAATTCTTGCCGGTTATACGGATGATTGGGCGCCAGATCTGACAGAACTAACCAAAGAGCCCAATTCACTAATCTATAGCATTACCGTGGATATACCTGCTTTCGCGGCTTACCAGTACCAATTTGTAAATGGTAATTTGGGATATGAAGCAGAGTTTGTACCTTATTTTTCCAGATTCGTTGACCCGGATGTTCAAAATCGTTGGTTGTATGTGGATTCATTGGATAATGGAGTTACAGATATTGGTGCTGTGTTGTATGAAGGAAATGCTCCTGCCGGAAAATTTTTGTTTCGCTTTAAAGTAGATATGTCAAAACAAACGATAGATGTTGTCAATAACAGACCGCATGTGGAAGGAAGTTTTCAGGGATGGAGTACAACAGCTTCTGCAATGTATGCTCCACAAAATAATGTATTTGAATACATCGCTTTTGTAAATGCAGGAACGTATCAGTTTAAATACATCAACGGAAAAACGGTTAATAAAGAGGAAACAGTACCATCTGCTTGTGCAACGTCCAATAACAGAACAATGACCATTACACAGGATACCGTTCTTAGCATTGTTTGCTTCGGATCATGTAGTGCATGTAGCCCAAATGGAATTTTTGAACAACAGGCATACGAGCAACTAACTGTATATCCTAATCCTTCATATGATTTTACGGTCTTGAAATTTAACGATGGTGACTTAAATCATACAGTTCAAATAAAAGATGTAACTGGTAAAACAGTTCGTTCATACGACAATTTTAATAAAGCAGAATTGCGTATTGAAAAAGAGGAATTAAATGCAGGTATTTATTTTATTACCAGTTTGGATAGTAAAAAAAGTGCTGCGGTTACAAAATGGATTGTTCAATAATTTTTGTGTGTTAAAAAATGAAGAAGTTAATACGTTTGGCGTTTGCAGTGTTCTTGTTTCAAACAGCGAATGCGCAAACAACCTTATACGATCAAAATACGATTCAAAAAATTGAGATTACATTTACACAGCCTGATTGGGATTATCAGTTAGATACTGCAAAAGCAGGAGCTGATAGCTATATTTTTGCAGCTAAGATTAAAATCAATGGGGTTGAGTTAGACAGTGTTGGTGTAAAATACAAGGGTAACAGTTCCTATGATGCTACCTTTAAAAAGAATCCGTTGCATATCGAATTAGATACCTATAAAAAGCAATCTTATCAGGGGATTGAAGATATCAAATTGAGTAATGGTTATGACGATCCTTCTTTGATCAGAGAAGTTTTATCCTATGACATTTTAAAAAATTATATGGATTGTCCACGCTCAAATTTTGCACAGGTATTTATTAATGGTACTTACATTGGTTTATACTCCAATGATGAATCCATTACCAAATCATTCTGTTCTGATCATTTTTATTCTTCCAAAAATACATTTGTAAAATGTAATCCAATTGGTACGGCAAGCTCCAATAAAAAAAGTAATCTGAAATATGTAAATGCTGATAGCTCCTCGTATTTTAAATTTTATGAATTGAAATCTGATAAAGGATGGAATGAATTAGTAGCACTTTGTGATACGGTAACAAATTATCCAGCTGCTCTTGCTTCGATATTAGACGTAGATCGTGCCCTTTGGATGCTGGCATTTAACAGCGCTTTGGTTAACCTGGATAGTTATAATGGTGCTTTTGCTCAAAATTATTATTTATACAAGGATAATACAAAACGGTTTAATCCGATTGTGTGGGATCTAAATATGGCTTTTGGAGGATTTCCATATGTCGGAAACTCCAACTCCAGTTTAAGTGGATTAACTGTTGCCGAAATGCAAAAGCTGGCAATTACCAGTCATGCCACTGATCCATATTGGCCACTTATAAAAGCAGTTCAGGCAGATCCGACGTATAAAAAAATGTTTATTGCGCACATGCGAACCATTGTAAACGAAATGTTTGTTTCGAACTACTATAAAACAAAGGCTGCTCAGTTTATGGCTTTGATCGATACTGCCGTAACTGCCGATACCAATAAGTTTTTTACAAACGTACAATACCAGGCATCCATGACAACAAATGTTGCTAAAGGATCATTTGCTATTCCGGGCATCGCTACGCTGGTAGAAGGACGAGTTTCCTTTTTACAAACCGTAGCTGATTTTACAAATGTACCTCCGGCTATTTCAACAGTTAAGTCAAGTGTAGCAACACCTGCACTAAATACTTCTTTTGCAATTACTGCGAGTGTTACAAACACAACAACAAATTCAGTTTACCTGGGATACAGGTTTTCAAACATGAATAAATTTGTTCGTGTGCAGATGCTGGATGATGGTTTAAATAGTGATGGTGCCGCTGGTGACAATGTGTATGGCGCAACCTTGAATATGAGTGGTGGTGAAATGCAGTATTATATTTATGCTGAAAACGCAACGAGTGGAATGTTTTCACCGGAACGTGCAGAACATGAATTTCATGTATTAAAATCGGGTGGCAATACAGCAAATGTAGGTGATCTTTTCATAAATGAATTTATGGCATCCAACCAAACTGGAAAAATGGATGAAAAAGGTAATTATGAAGATTGGATCGAATTGTATAATGCCACAGAAAATGTTTTGATTCTGGATGGTGTACATTTATCAGATACCTATTCAAACCCAAACAAATTTACTTTTCCTAATAATACGGTTATACCAGCACATGGATTCTTAACCATTTGGGCAGACGAGGATACAACAACAAGCGCATATATTCATTGTAACTTTAAATTATCAACCAGTGGGGAGCAGCTCATTTTAACCAACGCAGCCGGCAAGGTATTGGATAGTTTGCAGTTTGGTACACAACTCGATGATATTTCAAGTGCCCGTTGTCCGAATGGTACAGGTAAATTTGTTGCGTCATTACCAACATTTAATACAAGCAATTGCCCGGATGCAATTGATGAAAATGTGGGTAACTTAAATGCATTAACAGTTTACCCAAACCCGGCAAATCAAATTGTAACGATTGAATTTAATAACAATAACACACAAAACAGGATCGTTGTTTTGAATGCAGTAGGACAGGAGCTGTTTGCTGTCCAGTCAAACAAAGTATCCGAAGTTATTAATATATCACACTTACCGATCGGGCTTTATTTTATACGTGTTAATAATAATCAACTTCAAAAAATAGAAGTGGTGAGATAGTGTGAAATTCAAAAAAAATTAATAACTTTTTAGATCGTTTTCAAACTTTGAAAAAAATTATAACCATATTAACCCTTTTCGCAATAACCATTGGTACTGCTTGTAAGAAACCGGCAGGAGAGGGCGGAACGTCAACAATAAAGGGGAGTGTTTACACCAAAAATTATAACTCTAATTTTTCTACCTTGCTGGGGAAATATCCCGGAGCAGATGTAGATGTGTATATAATTTATGGTGATGAAGCCACATTTGGAGACAGAACCAAATCAGGACCTGACGGGGTGTTTGAATTTAAATACTTGCGTAAAGGAAAGTATAAAATCTATGTATACTCAAAAGATTCTGTTGCCACCGTGGGACCTCCTTACAGCATGACAAATCCGAATGTAAATGCCCCGGATATGGCTGTATACAAAGATGGAGAAATTACAAAACGAAAAGAAACGGTGGATGTTGGCACATTAAACATTTACGACTAAAAAACCGTAAATAAGCGCTGCTATGACTATTGGGTTAATCCTTAAAAAATGAAAATGAACAATTGGTATATATCTGTTTTTGCATTGCTTTTTTCTTTGAATGGAATGGCGCAAAGCAAAAAGGAAATTAAAAAATTAAAAATTAAATCAGTAACAGTAAGTGTAACTGAAGTAGCGGACGGAAAAGAAAAAACATTCAACGAAAGATTCAAGCGTTTTGATAAAGATGCGAATGAACTTGAAGATATTGAATTTAATAAAGATGGCACCTTTAAAAAAAAGATCGTAAGTAAATTTAATAAAAACAATGACCCCGTTGAGGAACTTCACTATGATGAAAAAGGTACACTTTTAAAAAAGATCGTTACCGAATACAACATGGACAAGAATAAAACACTGGAAATAATTTATGATGGAAATGACCAGGTAGTAGAGAAAAGCCAGTTCGGTTACAACTCCTTTGGCGAAAAAACATTTGAGTTGACAACAGATAAAAATGGTGAGGTGATCAAAAAATCAATCTATGTATACGATAAAAACAGTATGAAGATTGAAAAGAAGACAACAGACGCAAAAGGAAATTTGATTTCGATTAAAAAATATAAATACGAATATTAAGAATTGACAGCAGCCAAAACCATATTATCACATTTTGATCCCATAACCTTAAAGGATATGGATAGTGTGGCGTTGATGAATCGCACCGATGTTAAGTTTGCATTTAGCCGCGAACGTTTGCCTGAGTTTTTGGAGCAATTGTCACAACATTATTTTGTATTGGATGTAAACGGGCATCGCATCAGTCGGTATGAATCGCTTTATTTTGATACCATCAAATTTGATCTTTATTTTTCTCATCACCGGAAAAAGCCTGCACGTTATAAAATACGTTGCAGAAAATATGTAGAATCCGACTTGCACTTTTTTGAAGTTAAATTTAAAAATAATAAAGGGAGGACAATTAAAGACAGAGTAAAGCAACAATTAATAGATGGAAAAATTGTAGACGTTGCAGAAAGTTTGTTAAAGGAAAAAACACCGATTTCGGCAAATGATCTGGAAGCAAAATTCTGGGTAAACTATTCACGAATTACATTGGTAAATAAACACGCACCAGAGCGTGTGACAATAGATCTGAACTTAACATTTAAAAATGATGATCAGGAAAAAGAAATAGAGGATATAGTAATTGCAGAGGTGAAACAAGATAAAGAGGTGAGTTCAAAATTTTTAGAAATAATGAAACGTAACCGTATCCGTAAAGTCAGCCTGAGCAAATATTGTTTTGGTGTTATTAATCTTTACAATACGTTAAAGCATAATAATTTTAAGAAAAATTTACGATTAATAAAAAAAACAATAGATGTTACTGTTACAAGCGCTTAATGATGATTCTACTTCAGCAGGATTTCAATTCTTTGAAAAATTAGGACCAAAATTCTTTTATAGGTTATTAATTGACCTTGTTTCTGTCTTTATTCTTATCCGGTTTATTTATTTTCCGATGTATAAAAACAGGGAAAATTTTTTTACATTTTTTATTTTTAACCTGATCATATTTCTGATTACGTTTATTTTGAATAAGTCGGATATGAGTATGGGAGCCGCGTTCGGATTGTTTGCTGTATTCTCTATGTTGCGTTACCGCACGGAAGGGATTACTACCAAAGATATGACCTATTTATTTCTGGTAATAGCTGTAGGGTTGATTACTGCGCTAAGCAAAGGAAATCCTATGGAAATATCATTTATCAACCTGATGATTATTCTATTTACATTGTGTTTGGAAACAACGATTTTATTTAAAAGAGAAGTATCTCAGGTGATT
>DAORKB010000221.1:0-5558 GCA_035439365.1 Bacteroidia bacterium | reverse complement strand
GTAACTTTTTTAATCAGCCCGATGCTGTCACAGAAATACAAGTAGGTGTCGTTGGAAAAATTTGGTTGGTATTGTTGTGAAGCTGTAATTTTTGTTTCTACAACATTTTTAAAAATGTTGCTGTTAATTGTCATTGTTGGGAATTTTGCAATTATTTTCATTCCATTGAATACTGCTCCAATGTCACTGTCCGCCATGAAGATTGGCTGTCCGTCTTGTCCATATGCACCACCACCATTTCTTTTTATGTAGTAATGTGTCAAGTAATCGTTGTACGTCAGAGAAGTTGTAAAACTTTTCAAATTGATTTTATAAAATTCATCTTTACTGCCAGGTTGCCCGTGAACAGGAGGTACAGACCACACAAAATTGTTTTCTGTGCTTGTTACAACAATACTGTCGAGTATTCCCGTTGTATCGTTTTTAAAAACCCAATAACTACCTGTCCTGAACTTGTATGGTTTCATACTTTCACTTAGGTAGCTATAAGTTGTCTGTTCCTCGTTGTCAACAGCTTCGTCTTTCCGGCAAGAAAAAATTGTCAGTCCGATGAATAACATTGTCAATATGGAAAATGTCTTGCTCATTTTATTGCTAACTTCTTATTATACACAACAATACCATTAAAATTATCAAATACACCATAAACTGCTAAAACCAAAGGAAAATCCGACGGCATGTAACCTATCTTCTTCCATTTTAGCTAAACTCAGAGACTATTACAAGCTATAAACCCAAAATACTATTTATTTGAAAGCCAATACTGCGGAATCTACTTGATTATAAGGACATGAAAACAACTATTATCTATGCAAAAGTTGGTAATAAAGCCATTAACAGCTTATTTTTTATACAGCCACACGGTTTGTTGCTGATTGCGAAGGTCATTTAATTTAGCATTTGCTTCTCTGCGGGTAGCAAAATTACCACAACTTACAACATACAAGCCTTTATCATTTTGCCCTATGATAGATGCATTGATATTTTGTTGTCGAAGGGATTCAATGTAGTTGATTGCATTACTTTCGATTTGAAAACAACCTGCCACAACGTGGAACTTGAAATCATCTCTGTTCTCCGATCTGGCAACGGCTATGGTATCTGCTTTTACAGACGCTACCATTGATTGTGTTACCGGTTGTGAAGGTGTTGTTACAGCTTGTACTTGGGGTATAATAGTCGTATCTTTATCAAGTGCTGTTTCAACAGGCGCTGGTTGTTCATGTACCACTTCCTGTTTTTTATTTTTTGCCGGAAAAGGATTCAGGTTAGCTTTTTCTGTGTTTTTAAACAGATCTGTTTGCAAGGGAACCCATATCATAGCCGCGATCACAGGAACAACAACTGCTGCAACAATCACTCTTTTAATTGTTTTTCGTTTAGCTGGTAATGCCTCTGGTTCACGATCTTTTAACTGTTTTTCAATCCGTTTAACGAGTGCATCCCGTTTAATGGCCGGCGACTGGAACTGTGCCAAACCAAATGAATCAAGCAGATAGTTTTTAGGATGTGGTTCAAATTGAATATTGCGTTCCACATCCCAGAACAACACACCAACATCTTCAATTGTGACCTTCTTTCCTGATTTAAGTTTCAGGTTGGTTTCTGTCACAAATTGATCGATGTATTTCAATGCCTGCAGGTAATCAGTATTTAAACCAACGGCCATGTGGTTGGCCAAAAGTCCATCATTATTTTTTAAGTTTTTATTAAAAACAATGCTTTTGGAAGGTGGCGTAAATGTATGCTGAACAGGATGGATTTTAGCAGGTGCATAATTGGTAACAAACCCTCCGAAATTGGGCACAATTACACAGTCGTAATCGTATAACAATTCACTAATATGTTTGTCCAGTTTTTGCATTGCTTAGGTGGTAAAACTACAAAAATTTTCTTAGTTTTTGCAGGTCATCTGGCACATCAACAGCAACACTCTCGTAATCAGTTAGCTCAACTTTAATTTTATATCCATTCTCAATCCAGCGGAGCTGTTCGAGGCCTTCGGAGGTCTCTAAAGCGGTGGTTTTCAAGCTTGTAATTTCCTTTAAAATGGATGCCCTATAGGCATAAATCCCAATATGTTTAAAAAACGTGTGATTTTCCAACCATTCCTCCTGCTTTTTACCTCTTATAAAAGGAATTGTCTGCCGGCTGAAATAAATGGCCTCCTTATTCTTATTCAGAAGCACTTTGGGAATATTGACATTGAAAAGTTCTTCCTGTGTATTTATCTTTTTTACCAATGTTGCCAACTGAACGTCTGGATCCACAAAGCAGGAGGCTATTTCGTCAATTTGTCCGGGATGAATGAATGGTTCATCCCCCTGAATATTGATCACAACATCGGCTTTTACTGCAAAGGTTTCCATCGCTTCAAAACAACGATCGGTACCGCTTTGATGCTGATCGCTCGTCATTACCACTTTTCCATTAAACCCCTTCACATGTTGTTCAATACGCGTATCGTCAGTTGCAACAACGACTTCCGACAAGTGCACAGATTTTTTTGCTTGTTCATAAACACGCTGTATCATTGATTTGCCATCAATATCCACCAGGGGTTTGCCAGGGAAACGGGTAGATCCATAGCGTGCAGGTATAATTCCGATTATTATCATTCGTACAATTAAAATTAAATATTCAGCCTTTTTTTTGAATGCCCCGTAAAAATACTAAATATGTGCATGGAACTCATAATAAACCCCGTTCCACGCATTTTTTTATTATTTTTGCGGCCATGCGATTTTGTAAACCTGTATTATTTATCGTTTTTTCAATTTTATTTCTAGGGGCAAATAATCCCAACAGTAGTACATCTTGTAAAGAGATTTTAAATAATATGCTTGATAGTATCCATGTTATAAAAACAACACGATACAATTTAAAAGCAACAGAGCGTGTTGATGGCCATTTGCTTTTTTCGGAATCAACAATTAAAATCAATGAACAACCTCAAAAAATATATTTTTGCGGGCGTGATAAAAATATAGAGGTACTGTGGGTTCAGAATACAAACGGAGGAAATGCAATTGTACATTCCAAAACCTTTCCGTTTATCAACATGGATCTTGATCCTTATGGATCGGTAATGAGAAGAAATCAGCACCATACGATATTTGATCTTGGTTTTCATTACATCGGAAAAACAATTGAAACAACTATTGAGAAATCACCAAAGGATTTCGACAAACATTTTTCTTTTGCTGGAACATTAATATGGAACAAAATAGATTGTTATCAAATTTTAATTTCTTACCCGGAATATAAATACATTGAACACCTAACACAAAAAGGTGAAACGGTAACAAGCATTGCAAAACTATATAATACAAGTGATTTTAAAATACGATATAAAAACAATCTATCCAGCTATTTTGGTGCAATTAAAGAAGGAAAACGCTTACAGGTTCCTGTCCCTTATTCCAACAGAGCCATTTTACTTATCGATAAAAAGACATTTTTACCGGTGAGTATTAAAATATACGATGAAGAAGGCTTATTTGAAGCCTATGAATTTTATAATGTTAAAATCAATACGCCCTTTGCTTATGATGAATTTTCAAAAGATTTCAAAGAGTATGATTTTTAAATTTAGTATTTATTAAACTTACATTTCAAGTATACATTCATAAATGAAATTTAAAATAACACACCCCCTTATATATATTTCTATAGTTGCATTCATGTTATTCATTTGCTCTTTTAGCCGGATTAAAAATTCGGAAACGGATAAGATGACGAATGACTTACTCATAAAAAAAATGTTTGCTTCAATGGATAATTTAAAAACCTTACGTTATCATCTGCAATGCAACGAGCGTATTAAAGGCAAAATGCAACACACCGAATCAAGAGTTAAACTACAAACTACTCCACGTAAATTATATTTATACATTAAAGGCATAGAAGTATTATGGTGTGAGGGAACCAATAATGGCAATGCGTTGGTAAACCCTGGCTCTTTCCCATATATCAATTTGAATTTGGACCCTACAGGAACATTGATGCGAAAAGATCAACATCATACCATTAATGAAATGGGCTACCACTACCTGAAAGATATTATTAGTGATGGATTAAGTAAATCTGCAGATATCGATAAAAATTTTATTTTACTTGGTGAAGAAAAATACAATGATAGAATGTGTTATAAACTTTCCATTACATTTCCTGATTTTGCATGGAGTTCGTACACTGTAAAAAAGAATGAAACATTTGTATCGATAGCCCGAAAATTTCATGTGAGCGAATACATGATGTTAGAAAACAATCCCAAACATGATAGTTATTCTGCAGTGAAAGAAGGTGATGTTATTAAGGTTCCCAACTATTATTCAAAACTTACTTTATTATTAATTGATAAAGAATATTTACTTCCTGTTAACAACAAAGTTTTTGATGATAAAGGACTTTTTGAAACGTACGAATATTACGATATGGAAGTAAACAAACCAATCGATCAACAGGAGTTTACGAAGAATTTTAAAGGATATAATTTCTAATTCAGCTATTTTTATGTTTACAATCCAACAGGTTTTTAAAACCTGTTGGGTTTTGTTTTTTATTGACTACCATTGATCTTATTAAAATATAGTAGCGGAACATTGTCGTTCTTCGGTCACCTTATTCCCGCTTTCCGCTGCAAGTTTGCTTTCGTTTCACTACAGCAAAGCTTTCCGCTGCAATCGGGGCTAGGAAGAAGCAGAATAACTTTTCGTAAACCTGTGCCATGATGCCAGCTAACCATTAATACTAATTGGTTTTAAATAAGTACAATTCACTACTATAATCCAACATAAACAAAGATGTCCTAAAATAAAAAACCCAACAGGTTTCAAAAACCTGTCGGGTTGCGCTACGTGTAATCAAAAAAACCTAATTAAATACTTTCGTATTCTTTCTCAGAAGTAAGATTTCCTTTTTCATCCCACATCGACCATTTTCCTACTTTTTTATCCATTGAATAATACATTTCATAACGTTTGGTTCCATTCGCATCCCATATCATCCAGGTACCGTCCTTTTTTCCTTCTTTGTAAAAGGCTGCTGCTATTTTATTTCCTGCTTCATCCCAACGTAACCATTGTTCTGCTTTTTCATCGTTTATAAATACTCCCGTTTCTTTTACATTGCCATTTGCATAGTAATAGGTTACGGTACCATTTCTTTTACCATCAACCAATGCAATGCTAAATTCCTTTACATTGTTTTGATCATATGAATTATATGTACCGGAATACAATGCACCTGAGGACGAATAATACAATCCATTTTTCAGCGTAATATTATTTTGCGCATTCAAGCTGGATGTCAGGGAAATTAAAATGATCAGAATAAAAAATCCGATTCTTTTTGTTAAAGATTTTGCTGTTGGCGTGAATGAATTGTTTTGTGGGTGGGAGCTTATCGTTTTCATAACGTTTGAAGTTTTGGTACAAACAAATCAAACGCAAAAAATGGACATTCGTTCTATTTTCTTGCAATAATCTGATAAAATATTCCTAATGTTAACTTATCGTAAAGTTAACACTGTTAAGGATACAGGATATTTATCAACA
>DAORKB010000220.1:0-5573 GCA_035439365.1 Bacteroidia bacterium | reverse complement strand
CATTTTTAGCATTGAATTTATCACTAAACAATCTTAGTTTATTTGCATTGCTTGGGTTAATTATGCTGATGGGATTAGTGGTAAAAAACGCCATATTAATAGTAGACTTTACAAATCAGCTAAAGGCACAAGGCAAGCATTATAAAGAAGCATTAATCATTGCCGGAAAAGGTCGTATGCGCCCAATTTTAATGACAACCATAGCTATGATTATGGGAATGCTGCCAATAGCCCTTGGAAAAGGAACAGCAAGTGAATGGAAGAACGGATTGGCTTGGGTAATTATTGGTGGGCTTTTTTCATCCTTGATATTAACTGTTTATTTAGTGCCAATGGTTTATTATTTAGTAGACAGGCTAAAAGAAAAAATTGCAAACAGAAAAACGAATTAAAATGAAACAACTACTCTTATTTGTACTAGTGTTGTGACCTTTTAATTAGTCTAGTATATTTGTCAAAAAAATATTTTCATGGCAAAGCGTAATAAAACGAAACTTACCCAAATAGAACTAGTTGAATTACAAACCTCAACTGGTGCTCCTGCCAAACGGAGATATAACCGTTTGTTGCGTCGATCTAAATTCGAAGGGATTCATTGGCAATATCCTTAAAGAAAAACTAAGTAGTATATATAATAAGCCAGAATGATTGAAAATGCTTAAAATGTTTATGAACGGAAAAAAGAAGAGATTAAGTTGTGTAAAGATTGCGAAACATTTTGAGGTAGCCGACTGGCTTACCGTTTTGTTTGAATCCTTTCCAAAACCTTTCGGATCCTATTGGCCGATGTGATATCCTGTTGCATCGTTGCGACATCTTTTTTATCAATACTTTTCTTAAATCGCTTGAGATTTTTTATATAAACATCCAATGCTTTGGAAATATGCTTTGAATTCTGCTCGAAGATTGGGCCCCACATGGAAGCAGGGCTTTTTGCCAAACGTGCCGTTGATGCAAATCCGGACCCTGCCAGATTGAAGATGGTAGCTGCGCTCTTTTCCACTTCCAATACGGTTTCGGCTAATACATAAGAAATAACATGAGGCATGTGCGAAACGTATGCAACGTGTATATCATGCGAATCTGCCTCCATGAAAAGCAACTGCATGTTCAGCGTTTTAAGCATTTTTTCAATAATTTTTACAGCCTTTGGATTGCTTCTCGACCTTTCACAAATGATTCCTATTTTGGTATCAAATAAATTGTTTAGTGCCGCCTTCGCTCCGGAATTCTCTGTTCCGGCTATCGGATGAAATGCCACATATTGGCTTCGATTCTTGTGTTTTCTAACAGCAAGGCAGATATTTTTTTTCGTTGAACCTACATCTGTAACAATTGTCGTTGGTCTTACACGATCCAATATTAATGGTAGTAATTCAGTTGTTGCGTTAACGGGAATTGAAATAATAATAATATCGGAAACAGGGATTGCCTTATCTAACTCCATCATCTCATCTACTACACCCAAAGCAACAGCTTCCGATCCATTTTGTTTATCGATATCTACACCGATAACATGTGTCGCAAATCCTCTTGATTTCAAATCAAGGGCAATGGAACCACCAATCAAACCTACACCAACTATTGTAACAATCATTTTTAATTATTTAAATTAAGTAAGTAATAGCAGCCATTCTATCGAAATATGGTAATCTGCCCGTAAACATTATTATTGCTGCAATAAATAAATAGATGCTGATGTTTCGATGCGCTAACTGTTGCTAAGGTAAAACTTTCCTGAATCATTAGCAGGAGTTCATTTATAAATCTCCAGGAATAAAAATAATTATTTCCATTTTCGTGATTTTTTGCATATTCATCAGTTTTTCAGAAATGGTAAAGACAAGAATAAAAATGGTTATAACGCCTAATAAAACCAAGTGTATGTATCCTATGATTATGGGACGAAATCCATCCAAATGCAAGGCGACTAAAATCGGGGTGCATAGCACCTAATTGTAAAATTAATTTTATCGACATTGAAAGTGCCGAAAGCAATAAAAGCCATTTGAGAGTTGCAGCAGTTGATTGCTAATAGCAGATATGAATACATGTGATATTGCTATCTGCATCTCCTGTATCTCCGCTGGCCTAAAGGATTTAGTAACTATATGGAATAGACCAATAGATTTTAGTCTCTTGAAAATTAAATTTCGGTGATCGATTGTAAGATGCAAGATTAGGGGTGATGATTCCCAAAACTGACCTATATTCGCTCAAATCGTGCTTGAAAAAAACGCAGATAGCGAGGTTCATATATCATTTTTAAGCCCCTGATCTTTTTTCGATTTAAATATACATTTTCGATTGATTCGGCAATAACGTCCATATGTGCCTGTGTATACACTCTACGTGGAATTGTTAACCGAACTAACTCCAATTCCGGATAGTAATTCTCACCGGTTTTTGAATCCCGTCCTGCCGATACTATTCCTCGTTCCATTGTTCGAACACCTGAATCAATATAAATCTCTGCTGATAAGGCCTGGGCCGGAAATAAATCTTGCTTTAAATGTGGCAAAAATCGTTTTGCATCTATAAAAATTCCGTGACCGCCGATTGGTTCCACAATAGGAATTCCAACACTCTTTAAGCTTTCACCAAGATAAAGAACTTGTCCAATACGCGCATTGATGTGCTCATCGCACACGGATTCAGCAATTCCGATAGCCATTGCTTCCATGTCTCGTCCGGCAAGGCCACCGTATGTATGTAATCCTTCATATACAACCACCATATTACTTGCTTCTTCATAGATATCTTTGTCATTTATCGCTAAAAATCCACCGATATTTACGAGTGCGTCTTTCTTGGCACTCATTGTAGCACCGTCCGTATAAGAACATATTTCTTTAACAATCGCAGCAATATTTTTTTGGGAATATCCCTTTTCCCTCTCCCTGATAAAAAAAGCATTCTCAGCAACACGTGTCATATCAAGAATGATTTTTATACCATGCGACTGTGTCAACTTGCGTAGAGCTTTCAGGTTCTCCATCGAAATAGGCTGCCCTCCTGCCATATTAACTGTTGTTGCGACACATATATATGGAATTTTTGCACCGTGCTTCTTAATCAGTTTTTCCAATTTTCCCAAATCAATATTTCCTTTAAAAGGATGAAGACTTGCAGAATCATGAGCTTCATCAATAACAACGTCAACAAATGTTCCGCCAGCAAGCTCCTGATGCAACCGGGTAGTTGTAAAATACATGTTACCTGGAATTATATCACCAGGTTTAATCAATATTTTCGATAAAATATTTTCTGCTCCTCTTCCCTGATGCGTCGGAATCATATATTTATAGCCATAGTATTTGATAACTGCTTTTTCAAGATGATAAAAATTCTTGCTGCCTGCATATGCTTCATCGCCAAGCATCAATCCTGCCCATTGCTGATCACTCATGGCAGAAGTACCACTATCCGTAAGCAGGTCAATATAAACATCCTCAGATTTCAGCAGAAACGTATTGTACCCAGCATTTTTTATTGCCCTTTTTCGCTGCTCAACAGTCGTCATCTTTAATAATTCTACCATTTTGATCTTGTATGGCTCTGCCCAGGATCTCATGCTGTTCCTTTCTTTCATGATTTTTTTTATTATATGCAGCAAAATTTCAATTTAATCCAATCATATACAATGACCAGGATCATGGTTCATCAATAACAATCATTCTTTAGTATAAAATACTTCACTTTTCCCTCTGGCCTTCCGAAAAAATTATGATTGCTGATCTAAGTCATTTTATTTGGACTTAGATTATTCAAACTTTAAACAAAAATTAAAATCATATGACAAAGAATATCCAACAAGAGACGAGGTCTTTTGACTTTCCATCCTATAAGGCTTTTATGTACGAACTAGAAGAAAACATGCTATGCACTGGGGAGCTAACAAAAGAACATATTCAAGCGACCCTCTTAAACTCCTACAGAATAAGACGGATCGACAAACAAATTGAAATTTTACCCGCTCTTACACGCGAAGTGCAATCGTTAAAAAGTAACTGGGAATGGATTGTTCTGGTTGAGTCCTGGTGTGGTGACGGGGCCCAGAATCTACCGATAATCGCAAGAATCGCTGCCCTTTCAGATAAAATAAAATTAATCATTAAATTGAGAAGTGAGAACCCTGACTTAATGGACGCACATTTGACAAATGGTACCAAATCAATTCCCAAGCTAATTTGCATTCATACAAATAGTGGAAAAGAAATCGGTGATTGGGGGCCCCGGCCTGCTATCATTCAGGAAAAAGTTAAAAAACTCAAATCAGAGAATCCATTAATAACCGCTCAGGAATTTAGCCGGAACCTTCACTTATGGTATGCATCCGATAAAGGAGCAGCTCTGCAAAATGAGTTTATCAATTTAATAAAGAAGTGGAAAATAATTTCCCGAGAAAAATAATACAGTCGGGGCAATCATCATTAAATCCATATTTTTATGGAGGTGTACGCTTCAATGTTGTGCACCTCCTATGATTTTGAAAATATGCAAAACGGAGGGAAATAATGCATTCATGGATTCCAGTGCTCCCCTGGTTGAGCCCGGTAATGTCATAATTAGTGTATCCCCCATCATACCGGCAACTCCTCTTGATAACATAGAGTAAGGTGTTCTATCCTGACCATAATTTCGGGTTGTTTCCATAATACCTGGTATTTCCCTATCCAATAACGGCTTTATTGCCTCCGGAGAATTATCTCTTGGCGAAAGCCCTGTACCTCCTGTAATAATTATGAGATCATTTTTTTCGGCGTGAAGTTTTAAGACTTTCTGTTGTATTCCCACCAAATCGTCTGATATTATTGAATAATCCGAAACTTCAACATTACAAGACACTAACTTTTTAATAATTTCCTTTCCTGCTTTATCCGTTTTTTTTCCTTGTGAAATACTATCCGAACAAACTATTACAGCGGCTTTTAAATTGCGCAGAGACAACTCTGCAAATTCAGATTTTCCTCCCCTTTTCTCTAGCAACTTTATAGAATTGATCTCCACTCCCTTATCAATTGGTTTAAGCATATCATAAATAGTAAGCGCAATTACTGAAGCCCCGTGCATCGCTTCTACTTCCACGCCGGTTTTATAAATAGCGTGAACTTCAATTTCAATGTTGATATCCAATTCATTGATATCAAAATCAATTTTGGTGTACTCGATAGGAATGGGATGACAATCAGGAATCATATCACTCGTCCGCTTAACCGCAAACAGTCCGGCAGTTTTCGCCATCTCAAACACATCACCTTTCGGAACTTTTTTATTTTTCACGGCATCAATTGTTTCCATTTTGCTGACGTGAACAATCGCCTGGGCTCTTGCAATTCGATGGGTGTTTGATTTATATGTTATATCTACCATATCAAGTTAATTTTGTGTTATCAAATAGAAAATATACGCATTACTTTTCCAGCGTCTTTGACTCGTCCGGTTTATTTTTTTTCCATGCAAATTCTTCGTCCTGCAATATCTCTTTTCCCCAGATGGGTACGTGAAATTTGATCTGTTCAACAATCTCACGACAAGCAGAGAAAGCGCTCGCTCTGTTTTTTGAAGAGACA
>DAORKB010000219.1:0-5616 GCA_035439365.1 Bacteroidia bacterium | reverse complement strand
TATCGCTTATCGTGCTACTCCTGTTAGTGCTAGGGTATTATCGTGATTTTATCTTCAAAGAAATAAATGCAATCATCCAATCAAAGGAACTCAATGCCTCTTATACAGCCGCTCCATCCATACAATTTATGCAAGATTACGCGACTTCCTTTCTTATAAAACTAAAATGGACACTTACACTGCTTTTTAGTTTGGTTTACTTAGGAATTGCTCTTTTTACTATCCATCTCATTTTTCGTAACCCGAAATTTAACCGAATTACGATCATAACTTACCTCGTTGTAGGATTTATCTCCGGAATTTTTATGCTCATAGGCTACGTATTTACTGGTTTATCCGATAAAATGTATGAATTTTCAAGATATTTAATGGGAATGGCACAATCCCCTATTATTCTTATGATCTTGATTCCGGCATTTAAATTATCCCTGCAAGAGCGTAGTAATATTCCAAACTAAATTATATTTTTGTCACGCAAATAAAAAAACACCACATATTTATGAAAAAAGACACCGCTATTTTTGAGTTGATCAGCGAAGAGAAAAAACGCCAAACAATAGGAATTGAATTGATCGCATCTGAAAATTATGTTAGTGAACAGGTAATGAAAGCTATGGGTTCGGTACTAACAAACAAATATGCGGAAGGACTTCCGGGGAAGCGTTATTACGGTGGATGTGAAGTGGTAGATAAAGTGGAACAATTAGCGATTGATCGTGTAAAAAAACTTTTTAACGCAGAATGGGCAAACGTACAACCTCATTCAGGAGCACAAGCGAATGCAGCCGTGATGTTGGCTGTATTAAAACCAGGAGATAAAATTTTGGGGTTTGATCTTTCACATGGTGGTCACCTTACACATGGCTCTCCGGTAAACTTCTCGGGAAAATTATATGTTCCAACTTTTTATGGTGTAGAAGAAAAAACAGGAAAAATTGACTTTGATAAAATTGAAGCAACAGCAATAAAAGAAAAACCAAAATTGATCATCTGTGGTGCATCATCTTACTCAAGAGATTGGGATTATAAAAAATTACGCAAAATTGCTGATAAAGTAGGTGCTTTGTTAATGGCTGATATTTCTCACCCGGCGGGTCTGATTGCAAGAGGATTATTAACCGATCCATTACCACATTGCCATATCGTAACAACAACGACTCATAAAACATTGCGTGGTCCACGTGGTGGATTGATCATGATGGGCAAAGATTTTGAAAATCCATTTGGAGAAAAGACATTAAAAGGAGAAGTAAAAATGATGTCTCAATTGTTGGATGCAGCCGTGTTCCCTGGAACACAAGGCGGACCTTTAGAGCATGTCATTGCAGCAAAAGCTGTTGCCTTTGGTGAAGCATTGGAAGATAGCTATTTAAAATATGGTATCCAGGTCATAAAAAATGCACAATTAATGGCAAAAAGCTTTATCGATAAAGGATACAAAGTAATTTCAGGAGGTACGGATAACCACTCTATGCTGATTGATTTACGTTCAAAAAACCTTACCGGTAAATTAGCTGAAAACACGTTGGTTAAAGCAGATATTACCGTAAATAAAAACATGGTACCATTTGATGATAAATCACCGTTTGTAACCTCAGGAATCCGCGTTGGTACTTCTGCTATTACAACCAGAGGTTTGAAAGAGAAGCACATTCCGAAAATTGTTAATTTGATTGACAAAGCATTGACAAATCATGACAATGAAAAAGTGCTTGCAGAAGTAAAAAAGGAAGTCAATAAAATGATGAAAGAGTTTCCGTTGTTTGCGGAAAGCATAAAATAAAAACTAAAAAAGCCCTGTAAAACAGGGCTTTTTTGTTCACACACCTGCCCGCTTACCTCACCCCCGGCCCCTCTCCTTGAAAAAAAGAGAGGTGACTGTAATTATTGTTAGTCACATTGTAGTTGTCGATAACACATTGATAAAGTAACCAATTAACTATAAAAGAACAATTTAGCAATCCTGTTATTTCTTAGTCCCCCCTCTCCTTTTTTCAAGGAGAGGGGCCGGGGGTGAGGTAAGCGCGGGCCTGTGCGACTAAACCCCTACACTGCGTCCGTCATAGCTTTAGCGAAGACGGAAAAATCTCAAAAAAACCACTCCATATTTACGGTAATTTCAGTACATTGCGTCGGCTAAAAACCGACAATATTTATGTAATCTCTAAAATCAGTTTTTTTACACAAACAATTATGGCACAAGTAGAGTTGATAATGCCTAAAATGGGCGAAAGTGTTGCAGAAGCAACCATCATAAAATGGCTAAAAAAAGAAGGTGACAAAATTGCGGCCGATGAAACCGTTTTGGAAATTGCAACTGATAAAGTTGATTCTGAAATACCATCCACTGCAGAAGGTACCTTAATTAAGCAATTGTTCAAAGAAGGCGATGTTGTTCAAGTGGGCAAAGCAATTGCTATTATTTCAACGGATGCAAACGCATCAGCGGCTCCTTCGGTAGAAACACCAGCCCCAGCTGCTGCTGTAGCTGCAACAACCCCATCCGTATCTGCACAACGTGAAGCCGTTTCAACACCTCAGGTAGCGGAAACGATCGATAAAAATTCAACCTCCGGTAAATTTCTGTCTCCACTGGTACGCACCATTGCTAAACAGGAAGGTATTACCATGGCTGAACTGGATTCCCTTTCCGGAACCGGTGTAAATGGAAGAATTACCAAAAACGATGTGCTTGCTTATTTACCAAATAAAGGTAAAACAACAACAACACAGGCTGCTCCAAAACAGCAACCAATTGTAGTTAAAGAAGGCGCCACAAACGGAAATGGCGCATCAAATAAACCAGCTATTCCAGTAAACGCAGGTGATGAAATTATCGAAATGGATCGCATGCGTAAGCTTATTGCCGACCATATGGTGATGAGCAAACATACCTCTCCACATGTTACTTCTTTTGTTGAAGCAGATGTTACGAACCTGGTTCTCTGGAGAGAAAAAGTAAAGAAGAATTTCGAAAAACGCGAAGGAGAGAAATTAACCTTTACCCCTATTTTTATTGATGCGTTGGTAAGAGCTATTAAAGATTTTCCAATGATCAATGTTTCACTTGATGGAACAAAAATCATCAAACGTAAAAATATAAATATCGGAATGGCTACTGCACTTCCATCCGGTAACCTGATTGTTCCTGTTATTAGAAATGCTGACAACCTGAATATTGTTGGATTAAGTAAACAAGTAAATGATTTGGCAAATCGTGCCCGAATCGGAAAACTTACACCCGATGAAATTACAGGTGGAACATACACCATTTCCAATGTTGGATCATTTGGTAATGTCATGGGAACACCAATCATTAACCAGCCGCAGGTTGCTATTATGGCCGTTGGTGCTATTAAGAAAAAACCGGCAGTTATTGAAACACCACAAGGCGATTTGATCGGTATCAGACATTTTATGTATCTTTCCCACTCCTATGATCATCGTATTGTTGATGGTTCATTAGGTGGTCAGTTTGTTCGTAGAATGGCCGATTACCTGGAACAATGGGATATAAACTTTGAATTTTAAAAAATAAAATAGCAAAATATGAAAAAGAATATTTTATACTTCTTCTTAATTCTTTTGTTTCCCGTAACTTTAAAAGCCAGCATTCCTGATGATTTTAAAGCCATTTACGATGAAGCAGAACAATATTTGTTAGACGAAAATTATTCTTCTGCCCTCCCACTTTATCTGAAATTAAATGAGATGAAAAGTGGAAACGCTGATATCAATTTTAAAATTGGCTTTTGTTACCTGAACTCTTCGACATACAAGACCAAAGCTATTCCTTACCTGGAAGAAGCTACAAAAAATATTACCAGTAATTACAGCGAGTCAAAAATCAAAGTTGAAAGCGCTCCCATCTCTGCATTCTACTACCTTGCAAAAGCCTATCATTTAAACTATGAATGGGATAAAGCAATTGCTACCTATGAAAAGTACATCGCTCTTTTAGGTACAGATGCAAAAAATGCAAAAGACGTTGACGATACAAAGCATGATATTGAAACCTGTAATTTTGGGAAAGAATTGGTGAAAACACCTTTAAAAGTGATTGTTACTAATTTGGGTGCAAATATTAACTCCCCTTATCCTGATTTTTCTCCTGTAGTATCATTGGATGAACAAACCATCATTTTTACCAGCCGCAGAAAAGATGGTACTACAAACGATACCTTACCCAATGGAGAATTTTTGGAAGATGTTTATGTATCCAAATATGTAAACGGAGAGTGGGAAAAAGCAACTTCTATCGGACCAAATATCAATACTGCAAAACACGAAGCGACCATTAACTTATCGGCCGACGGACAAAAGCTGTTACTTTATAAAGATGTAAATGGCGGTGATATTTATGTGAGTGAATTGCAAGGTTCCGTTTGGAGTGCGCCTGTTGTATTCAATGCTCCGGTTAATACTTCTTCGTGGGAACCACATGCTTGTCTTACTTCCGATAACAGAGCACTTTATTTTGTGAGCGATCGTGCAGGTGGATTTGGTGGAAGAGATATATACAAATGCTTACGTTTACCAAATGGTAAATGGGGAGCTGCTCAAAACCTTGGTCCAACAATCAATACAAAATATGATGAAGATGGAATTTTCATTCACCCGGATGGAAAACAAATTTATTTCTCCTCAAAAGGTCACCAATCCATGGGAGGTTTTGACATTTTTACATCGAAAATAAATGATGAAAATGGAAACTGGAGCTCACCTGTAAATTATGGGTATCCTGTAAATACAACGGATGACGATGTATTCCTGATAACAAGTGTGGATGGTAAACGCGCTTATTTTTCCTCAGATAAAGTAGGTGGATTTGGAGAAAAGGATATTTATATCATTGAATTTCCTGAGTTTCAACCGCGCGATATTACTGTTTTGATTGGAAAAATCATTAACAATTCAGGTAAAAGTATTGCTGATAATGATATCTTTATCATCAATACCGCAACAAAGGATACCATACAAGTATTGAATGCAAACAGTACAACAGGTAAGTTTGGTGCCAACCTTCCTATCGGCTCTTCTTACAAAATTATTTACCGTGTAAATGGTAAGGAATTTTTCTCGGAAACAGTCGAGGCTCCTAAAGGCGCAGGATATAATGTTGTTCAAAAAGAGATTCCGTATCCATCTGCTACATCTACTACAACTCCCGAATCAAAAGAGGGAAATAAAAAAAATAAAAATGAAGAATGGTTTGGGGATAAAGATGATGACTCAGACACAGATCCAAAACCAAAAACAGAGAAAGAAAACGTAACAAAACAACCTGTAGAAAAAGATTCAAAGAATCCGGATGCAAAGAACCCAGATACCAAACAAACAGATTCAAAGAAACCGGATTCAAAACCGACAGATCTGAAACCAACAGATTCCCAACAACCTTTAAAAGATAAAAAAGCAGCTACAAAAGCACCGGATGACAGACAGTTACAGGCACACCCGGAAGGTCAAACCACTACTAGTGAAACCTCCACTGCAGCATGCGATGTAGAACATTTAAATTTTGAATTATTTTTCCGTTACAATCAAAAAGATTTCACCACTAAACGTGAAGAGTTCAGAGATTTTTGTGATAATTTAAAGAATTGCGTGGCAGCC
>DAORKB010000218.1:0-5627 GCA_035439365.1 Bacteroidia bacterium | reverse complement strand
ATTTCAAGATCACTTGATTTTAAAAGTGGAGCCGCAACAACGTGTTTGCCGATAAGGAATTCAGGATTGCGCCCTGAAATGAGTGACAATAAAAAGATGGCGTCTGCTGAATTACTAATTTGCAAATTATTACCCGGAAAAATAATAACAGGTAAATCGGTCATTCTTTTGATTGTGGTAATACAATCTTCAAAATTACCGCTTGTAAGTAAACTGCCTCCTACAAGAATAAAATCAGCTTTTGCAAGTTCTGCTCTGTGTATAACTTCCGGTGAATGAAATTTATCCGGGTCAATTAACACAGCAAATAATTTCTTTCCTTGTTGTTTCTTCTTTAAAATAGCACTGTATAAATCTGCCGACATCTGTTCCTTAAAAAATGTTTAACTGTTTTTGATTTGATCAAAATTGGTCTCCGAAAAAAAGAGGTGTAAAAAAAGGCTAAAACTAAGGATTCTGATTAAAAAAAGACAAAATATTATGAATATGTTAATAATTGTTGAGATTTTGTTGTAAAAAGAGTCCTGCTTCCTGTTTAGTCCAAACTGGCGATAAGGCGTGTGTTAGATGTCAGTTCGAGCGGAGTCGAGAACTGTGGGGAGCTTATGAAGCATCCCTAAAAGCTTACGCGCCGTTCTCGACTCCGCTCGAACAGACATCTACGTGCATTCACCACTGTTTCAAACAATGGTGCCAAACCGGAATAAAACATTGACAATCTTATGAATAATGGCGACTAAAATTTGGTTATTGTTGGGATAACAACTAATTTAGCAGCGTTTAAAATCCTAAAAGAAAGTCAAAATGTCAAAAACAACCACTGAAAAGTTTGTAAAATACAAAGTAAAAGATACTTCCTTGGCAGCATGGGGACGTAAAGAAATTAAATTGGCTGAGGCTGAAATGCCGGGCCTAATGGCTTTACGTGCTGAATACGGAGCCAGCAAACCATTAAAAAATGCAAGAATTGCAGGATGTTTACACATGACCATTCAAACGGCTGTGTTAATTGAAACATTGGTTGAATTGGGTGCGGAAGTTACCTGGTCATCTTGTAATATCTTTTCAACTCAGGATCACGCTGCTGCTGCAATTGCTGCTGCAGGTATTTCTGTGTATGCATGGAAAGGGATGACAGAAGAAGAATTTAACTGGTGCATTGAACAAACCTTATTTTTTGGTGAAGATCGTAAGCCATTAAACATGATTTTAGATGATGGAGGAGATCTTACAAATATGGTGTTTGATCAATATCCACAATTAATTAAAGAAATCAAAGGTCTTTCGGAAGAGACAACTACCGGTGTTCACCGTTTGTATGAGCGTATGAAAAAAGGAACACTTCATATTCCTGCAATCAATATCAACGACTCTGTTACAAAATCAAAATTTGATAATAAATATGGCTGCCGCGAATCATTAGTGGATGCTATTCGTAGAGCGACAGATTTAATGCTTGCAGGAAAAGTAGCAGTAGTTGCTGGTTATGGTGATGTTGGAAAAGGTTCTGCAGAATCATTAAGCTCACAAGGAGTACGTGTTATTGTTACAGAGATCGATCCGATTTGCGCATTACAAGCTGCAATGGATGGATACCAGGTACAAAAAATGGATACTGCTGTTAAAGAAGCAGATATCATTGTTACAGCAACTGGTAACAAAAACATCATCCGTGATCGTCACTTCAAAGCGATGAAAAACAATGCTGTAGTTTGTAACATTGGTCACTTCGATAATGAAATTGATATGGCTTGGTTAAATGCGAATTATGGCAAAACCAAAGATGAAATCAAACCTCAGGTTGATAAATACACAATAGACGGAAAAGACATTATTGTATTGGCTGAAGGTCGTTTGGTGAATTTAGGTTGTGCAACAGGACATCCTTCATTTGTAATGAGTAACTCGTTTACCAACCAAACACTTGCTCAATTGGAATTGTGGCAACACAGCAGCAAATACGAAAACAAAGTATATACACTTCCGAAACATTTAGATGAAAAAGTGGCACGTTTACACTTGAAAAAAATCAATGTTGAATTGGAAGAGTTATCTCAGGAACAAGCTGATTATATTGGAGTACCGGTTCAAGGTCCATTTAAATCGGATATGTACAGATACTAATATTCATTTTCAAATAAAAAAGGAGCTCTATATTTAAGAGCTCCTTTTTTGTTTTCTTACATGTTGGATTAAGAAATCATTTAATTTTTGAAAATCCTATTTTATATTGGTTATCTATAGCCTTGCACAATGAAAATTGAACATTTTTATCAGCTACTGAATCTCGAACTTTTTTAATTGTATCTAACGAAGAGTTAAGGCCGAAAATGACTCCTTTTAATTGGTTAGGTAGGTATCTTGGATTATCATTTTTTAGTTCAGTAGTGGTCATAATCATTCTACGTTCTTTTTCATATTCCCAATGTTTCGATTTTGTTAGTAAAAATGGTGTTATTTGACGCTTATCATAGTTCAAGTGGTCATATGATTCAGGTGGCATTGTGTCACTATACTTTACTTTAATAATTCCACCTTGATTAGGTTGTAAAAATTGATTTACATAATGTAAGTCATTATTATCAAATTCTATGTAAGGTAAATCGGGATATGTAGGATTAACACTCGCTTCGAATATCAAACAGATACCACTATGGCAATTAGCATAGTGGCTCCACATTAAAATATCGTCTGGTATTTCAGAGAAACAAGTAATTAGATAGTCCTTCAGAATGTGATATTTTATATTTTCATCATAACTGCCAGCATTCTCTTTTCTTCTTGTACTATTGTCTCTATATCTCTTTAGCTCTTCGTGGCTCATTCCAAGACGCTTTCCATAATTTTTCCAATTTTCATCAGGCCCGTCAATAAAAAAATTTATTCTGCAATCAAAAGGGGCGTTAAATTTGGTTGGGCAAGTAAAATGTATTGTTTGATCTTGAAGTCCTTTGATTGTATAATCACTTATTCGGCGATATTGATATAGAAGCATTATATTTTGTCTTGTGAATAGGTGTAAATTATTCAAAAAATTCGATTAGAACAAATTGGCCATCAGTAATGGATTCTATAATTCATTTAAAAAAGGGTAATAGTATTATCTCTAATTTTCTTAATCTTTGTGATGAACTAACAATGCGTGATGAACGCGGGGAGGAATGGCGCTTTGTTGGGGCGGCTCTGTGCGGTTAGGTGAGAGGAAGACGTATTAGCCGCGTGGGCTTGTGGGATTGTCTTCCTCGCAGGGAAACATTAAAGCGCCTTGAATTTTTTGTTTCTTACGCACTTACCGGCTCAAATGTGCACTGCATATTTGCCCTGTTTCAAGACAAAAAGAAAAAGAAATACAAATATGATCCCTTCGGGGGCAGGCCGCTCTCGCACTCACACTGAATTTTCGGGGTCAATTCTAATTATAAATATGCAACACATTCCCATCAAATGTGTTTCTATATTGTTTTAAAGGGACCGCCGCCGGCGTTTTAAGAACCGAACCATCCGTCAATAAAAACTGAGAACCACAGCAGGAATCACTTGCCATGATTGCATTTTTATCAACTATCACGGTGGCGCAGGCATCTGTTGATTGGAAAGTACAATTGCGTTCGTAGCTCATAAATTCATCAGCTGTTTTACGATACACAATAATTCCCCGGACACCACCATTAACATAAGCCCATCCACCAACACCGGTAAGGCTTATATAAGAAGGGTTGTTTATATAAATATAGACATCTACATTGGCATCCGGAATAGCGCTCTGAGCTTCCTTTTTACAACCAACAGGAAGAAAGAATATAAAAGAAATAAGAAAGAATGCGCACAAATACCTCATAAAATACAATACTTAACAGGCCAAATTTACAAACTTATCTGAATAATTCCGGAAAGGATGTATTTTACACAGACTACATAAGAATAACCAACGTTTATCATGTATGGTTAGAATGAATTTTTCGTATGCATTTTTTTGATAATTTTAGAACCTAAATTTTTGAAGATGATTTTTAGTAAAAACGCATTTTTCCGTAAACTTATTTTGTTACTGATTTGCTTGATTCCTTTGACTGCGATTGCTCAGGAAGCAAAACAAGGTACCGAAAAAGGACAGTCGCCTTCTACCACTCGTGCTCAACGTAAAAAATTAAAGAAAAAATGGAAAGAAGACAGAAGGATTGAAAGAGCTGAGAAAAAAGCGGTGAAAGATCATCACAAGCGTATTCAGTCGAAGGAAACCCGGAAACGCATGAAACAAGAGCGGAAAAAAGGGGATAAATTACGGGCAAACAAAAGAGAGCCATGGATTGTTCGTAAGTTTAAATACAGGCGGCAGAAATAAGTTGGAATAGAAAAAACTCAAATAGGAATAAAATAGTTGCTGGTTATTAAAATTTACCACCCTTGAATTGCAGATTCATAATTATTGATTATAATTGCGCGTTAATCAGCATCCCTTCAATTATAAACTGTTACAACTCATTAGCTTGTAACGGCGCAGCCAAAACTTATAAACCTAATTGTTAATATCCCGAATGTGTTGATGTTAAGGGTATTTGATGGAAAAACAGGTAGAAGTTGTGTTAATTTTAAAACCAATTGTAAATAAAAAATGGAAGGCACTTTATAAATTATTATATAATTGCATACCATTTCAATGGAGTTTATACATAAATTAGGTCAATATGATAAAAAAATTACTTAAGACATTCTGTATTATTGTTGCATGCACTGGGATCCTTCAGGCGCAAAATGAGGCGGCAATAAAAATTAAATTGATCGACAAAATTACCAAAGAAACCATTCCATTTGCCAACGTAGTTGTTGAAACAGGGGGGATTCAAGCAGGTGGAGGAGTCACCAATATTGATGGTGAGGTAATCATTAAACCTTTAACTCCTGGGAAATACAACGTAAAAGCAACCTATGTGGGATATCAAGCTGTTGAAATCTCAAACGTTACATTGTCAGTTGGAAAAACAGCCTACTTAAATATTGATATGGTTGCTGGTCAGGAATTAGGACCAGTAGAAGTTATTCAATGGAAAAAACCATTGATTGACCCGGATACAAAATCAGGAGGTACCGTAGATCGTGCAGAATATCAGCACATGGCAGTGAAAGCAATTAACTCAGTTGTATCTACAACAGCCGGTGTATATCAAGCAGATGAAGGAAAAGAGTTGAACATCAGAGGTTCCAGAACAACTGGAACAGCTTATTATGTAGACGGGCAAAAAGTTGTAGGAACTTCCGGATTAGGTGTTACTCAGTCAAGTATCGATCAGGTTACAACCATTGTTGGAGGTACACCTGCAGAATATGGTGATGCAGTAGGAGGGGTTATCTCGATTACGACAAGAGGGCCGGAAAGTAAATATACGGGTGGAATCGAATTGATTTCATCTGGAATGGGAGAAAAAAATGGGAGTCAGCGGGGCTTAGATGCCTTCGGATACAACTTTGTAGGATTCTCTTTAAATGGTCCTCTTTTATTTAAGAAAAGTAAAGATACAACGAACTCCATTAAAAAAGCGTTATTGGGATTCAGTCTCAACGGACAAATTACTTACGAAAAAGATCCTGCCGGGCCAGCAACGAATTTTTATCAAATCAAAAAAGATAAA
>DAORKB010000217.1:1411-5629 GCA_035439365.1 Bacteroidia bacterium | reverse complement strand
CCATGTGATGTTTTGGCGATGAGACGATTGAGGAAGCAGGATTGTTACAATTTAATTACATGCATGAACATTCGTTAAAAATCATGCGGCCTCTAAAATAAAGTTGGCATCAATCTTCAATTTGGTATGTAATTTTTTAGCTAATTCCATATTAATTTTTCTTTTGCCGGTTAAAAGCTCTGAAATTCTTGCCTCACTGATTTCAAGTAGTTTAGCCAACTGCTTTTGTTTTAGGTTCATTTCAAACATCTTATATCTGATCATTTCAATAATTGTTGTCGGGGTCTTTATTGGCATCAAAGGAATGCTATCTTCATAAGCTTCCGCGAGTAAAGAAAGCTTTTTAATAGTTCCCAGCTCTTTTGACGGGATATTTTTAATACCACCGCTCTTGGTTGATTTTTGAAGTAGTTTTTCAATACGTTTCATTACTTCATCGTACTCCTTTCTGTCTTTTATTTTATTCGTTTTCATCTCTCAAATTTTTGCTTAGATACTGGAACAATCTATTTTATCGTATTCAGCATGTGTTCCAACAAAACGGATGAATACGGTCCGAATATCAAAAAATATCATTGCAACCAGTCTGTACCTATTTCCCTTGATGTTAAAAACATATCTGTCATTCCCAATATAATCAGTGGTATTAAATGATTTTTTAACGTCACTGAAATTATTCCAATCGGCTTTTTTACTTTCATTATACCACTTGTTTAATGCTTCTATTGAATCTGAATGATGTGCAGCAAATTCAATCAGAATAGTTTTAGAGATTATTACCATTATTGGGATTTTCAAATATATAAATTTAATTTCATATTTGGAAATTAAATTATATATGTTGTAATTATAAATTATTTTAATTCCTGCAAAAGAATAAGCTGTAGCGGACATTTAAAAGAAATTAAATTTATGTTTTATACTTGTATTTATCTTACAAGGGTATGTGGAATGAAGAGTTTCAATCTGGCTAACGCTTCGATAGATGAAATCGATCCCGCTAAAGCCACGATCGACGAAGAGCAAAGCTTACAAAAGAAAGGACACGAACCCTCATACACACACACATCATGATTGAGCTTCGGGCCTGCACCGGATCTTTAAAAAGAGTAATTCAAAATTATGAATAAAAAAGACTATAACTTAGAAGCACAACAATTAGTGAGAATTATTGATATAGCGGTTGACTGCTTTACTAAAATGCCTCCGGAGGGATTTGAAGAAGCTACAATAAAACACCTTATTAACACATATTTAGGTTGGAAGGATGATGCACTTAACCCGGAACCTAAGTTTAAAAATTTGAAAAGTCTTAGCTACGTTAAAAAAAACGTTATGACCTATTTTCAGGAAGGAGAAGGGGATGAGGTTGAACTTTTTTGGAAAGAAATTCAAGCAAATAAAATTGATATCAAAAGAACAAGTGTAATTAAAAAAATCAAAAAAATATTGAAACGAGGCAAAATTAAGAATGATCTCGAATACGATGATGTTATAGACTTGTATAACTCATACATAGAATCATTAACAGAAGAAGAAGGCAATAAACTGAATGATCTGATTTCAGATTTTGAGAAAAAGAAATAAATACTCTTAAAAAGAAGTCTATTAACCTGTCTTCTAAGGTTACGAGTTTTAGGCCTGAAGTTGAGAAGACAACGTAATTTTAAAAAGTGTGAGGATCATCAGAGATAGAAATACATCCCTCAAAAATCCACATACAACAAATACTTCTTCCGGATATTTTTAAAAGCATTCAAACCCGGTTGCCAGGTTGCACGGATCTGTTCTTCTGTTTTTCCTTCTTTGATTTGTTGTTGCAGTGTTGCATTTCCGGCGTGGAAGTTAAAATTCTCATCGAAGTAATGTTCTTTATCGATACTTTCTTTGTAGGTACCAATTAGCCAGAACAAATAAATTTTCTTTAAATTTTTCATATACTGAGCACCAAAGTCAACCAGGTTGTATCCATTGCATTGTTGTCCCTTATATTTGGGTTCCTTTGAAACGGCTGTTGACTCAGGGGTAAAATGATAAGGTGCATTTTTAATGCTGGGATGACCAATTACCTGAAAAGGTAAATCGGTGCCGCGACCAACAGAAATAATTGTTCCTTCAAAAAGACCTAAACTCGGATATAAATAAACAGCTGTCATGTTCGGTAAGTTGGGTGAAGGGCGCACCGGTAGTTCATACAGATCGCGGTGGTTATAACCTACAAGCTCAATCACTTTCAAATTACATTTTACTCCATCTTTTAACCAGCCTTCACCGTTCAGCATTCGTGCATATTCCCCGATGGTCATTCCATAAACAAGTGGCACCGGATCCAGGCCAAGAAATGATTTAAATGCAGGCTCCAACATCGGACCATCAACAAAATAACCATTGGGATTCGGTCGGTCCAACACAATGAGTTCCTTTTTATTTTCAGCACAAGCCTCCATCACATAATGCAAGGTGGAGAGGTAGGTATAAAACCGTACACCTACATCCTGAATGTCAAAAATAACAACATCAATTCCCGCTAAATCTTCCGGCTGTGGTTTTTTATTTTTTCCATACAAGGTAACGATGGTTAATCCAGTTTTGGCATCTTTCTCTGTGGATACAGTTTGTCCGGCATCGGCTTGCCCTCTGAAACCATGCTCGGGACAAAATACTTTTTTTACTTTTACATGCAGTGAAAGCAAGCTATCCACTAAATGTGTATTACGAATATTGGATGATTGATTGGCAACAATAGCCACTGATTTACCTTTTAGCAAAGGCAAATAGTTGGTGGTCATATCAGCACCCATTTTTATATCGGCACTGGTTTTTACAACATTGTCGATAGGAGTAAGCTGTTGCGAAAAGGATTGAATCGTAAATAAAAAAATAAAAATAAAAGAGAAGAGGTGAGCTTTAATTATATTCGTCATCGTCACGGTAAAATAGTATTTTTGTAATGGAAAATTAACATCAAAGCTAACAAATTTTGAATACGGAACGTTTTCTTGCGAAACGAATTATTTCAGGCACAGGAAGTAACAATAGATTGTCACGCCCTATTGTCAGAATTTCCATTATTGGGATTACTTTGGGGTTGGCTGTTATGATCCTTACTGTAGCTATTGTAAAGGGTTTTCAACAGGAGGTGAGGGATAAACTCATTGGAATGGGCGCTCATATCCAGGTTACAAATTATGATAACAACAGCAGCGATGAACCTCATCCGATTAGTAAAAACCAGTCTTTTTTAAACGAAAAGCAGGCATTAGCCGCAGCATCGGTTTCACACATACAAATGTATACCATCAAAACCGGAATTGTAAAAACAAAAACGGTGAATGAAGGGATTGTGCTAAAAGGTATTGGCAATGATTACGACTGGAACTTTATAACCAAAAATCTGAAAGAGGGGAGTGTATTTACGGTGAGTGATACAGGATTGTCACGAAGTATAGTGATCTCTAAATTTATGGCGGATAAGCTGGAGTTGAAATTGAACGATAAAATGGTCATTTATTTTCTAACAAAAAAAAGCGACAGTGTTATAACACAGTATGAGCAGCGGGCAAAAGTGTTTTATATTTCCGGGATTTATGAAACAGGTATGGAAGATATTGACAGAAAGCTTGCACTGGTTGATATTCGCCAACTTCAAAAATTAAACTACTGGACAGCCGATCAAATTGGTGGTTTTGAAATGAGCATTACCAATTATGATAAAATAGATGAGATTGGAGAATCTGTTGATGAATTGGTAGGAAACGGTTTGAAAGCCGAAACGATAAAAGACATCAACCCCACTATTTTTTCCTGGTTGGAACTACAGGATGTAAATGCAATTATTGTTATTGCCTTAATGATTTTGGTTGCAGGTATCAACATGATATCGGCTTTGCTTATATTGATATTGGAACGCACCAATATGATTGGTATTTTGAAGGCACTGGGCTCAACCAACGCCAGCATTCAAAAAGTGTTTTTATACAATGCTGCCTATTTGATAGGAAAGGGGTTGGCCTGGGGCAATGTTATTGGTTTGAGCCTGGCGCTGATACAAAAGCAATACGGCATTTTTAAATTAGATGAAGCGACGTATTATGTTGCTGTTATTCCTATTGATTTAAACTGGATATATATTGTATTGCTCAACATCGGAACACTTATCTGTTGCGTACTCATGCTGATTGTTCCAAGTTTTATCGTTTCAAAGATAACACCTGTAAA
>DAORKB010000217.1:0-1311 GCA_035439365.1 Bacteroidia bacterium | reverse complement strand
AACATAACAAAGGATCTTCCGGCTACGGTGTATGCAAAAGTGGAGACCTTCAACCCCGGTAACTCTATTAAAGACAGAATGGCGTTGAAAATGATTGAAGATGCCGAAAAAAGTGGTGCATTAAAACCCGGAGGAACCATCATTGAAGGAACAAGCGGAAATACAGGGATGGGGCTAGCCATTGCAGCTGTAATAAAAGGCTATAAATGTATTTTTACATCTACCGATAAGCAATCAAAAGAAAAATTTGATGCGCTTCGGGCTTTTGGTGCGGAGGTGATTGTATGTCCAACCAATGTTGAACCAGAAGATCCCCGTTCGTATTACTCGGTATCATCACGCTTGGCCAAAGAAATTCCAAATGCCTGGAAACCGAATCAGTATGATAACTTGTCAAATACACAGGCACATTACGAAACAACCGGTCCGGAAATTTGGGAACAAACAGAAGGAAAAATCACGCACCTGGTAGTAGGTGTTGGAACCGGGGGAACCATTTGTGGTACAGGGAAATATTTAAAAGAAAAAAATCCCAATATCAAAATTTGGGGTATTGATACCTATGGTTCGGTATTTAAAAAATACAAGGAGACCGGGATTTTTGATAAGAATGAAATATACCCTTATATCACCGAGGGGATTGGTGAAGATTTTTTACCAGCCAATGTTGACTTTAGTATTATTGACCTGTTTGAAAAAGTAACAGATAAAGATGCAGCGTTGATGACACGCGAAATAGCGCGTAAAGAAGGAATTTTTGTTGGTAATTCAGCGGGTTCGGCAATGGCTGGTTTAATGCAGTTGAAAGACAAGTTGAAAAAAGGGGATGTCGTGGTGGTTATTTTTCATGATCATGGTACACGTTATTTAGGAAAGATGTACAATGATGATTGGATGCGTGACCGTGGGTTTTTGGAGCAAAGGCAAATGAAAAAAGCTGCTGATCTGATCGAAAAAAATAAAGACAGAAAACTAGTAACCGTTACCATGGATGATAGTGTGGAACTGGCTTGCAATAAATTAACAGAGCATAATATTTCTCAATTACCTGTCACAGATGGGAAAGGGAATTTTGTAGGTTCTATCAATGATACGTTGTTGTATGCAAAATTGATTGCAGATCCGAATTTGAAAAAAGAAAAAATTTCGGCAGTTGCGCAACCTCCGTTTCCTGTTATCGGAAGTGAAGAACCAATAGAAAGTATCTCGAAAAAAATCAATAAAGACAACTATGCAGTGATTGTGAATGATAAGGGAGGAAATGTTCACATCATTACAAAGTATGATATTATTGATGCGTTGAGCCATTAA
>DAORKB010000216.1:0-5638 GCA_035439365.1 Bacteroidia bacterium | reverse complement strand
GCAACTTCAACCAATGCACATTATCTCAATGATAGCAATGCACGCAAAACAGTTGAAAGCGGTTTGGATCGCTTGATTATCTCCATTGATGGAACAACACAAGAAACCTATGAACAGTATAGAGTAGGAGGTAACTTAAACAGAGTAATTGAAGGTGCTGAAAATATTATTAAATGGAAGCAACAGCTGAACTCATCAACCCCACATGTTATCTTTCAATTTTTGGTAGTGAAACCCAATGAACATCAATTGCAGGAAATGCAGCTGCTGGCAAAAAAAATTGGTGTGCAGGAATTGCGTTTTAAAACCGCACAGGTGTATGATTACGAACACGGAAACCCATTGATACCAACCATTTCAAAGTATGCGCGCTACAAGCAAAAGAGCGATGGAACCTTTGCTATTAAGAACAAAATGTTGAACCATTGCTGGCGTTTGTGGCACTCAACTGTTATCACCTGGGATGGATTGGTTGTACCTTGCTGCTTTGATAAAGATGCACAGCACCAGTTGGGAGATTTAAAAAATACATCCTTCCGCCAATTGTGGCAAGGCACGAGCTATACTAATTTTAGGTCATCTTTATTACGTTCCAGAAACGAGATCGATATTTGCAAAAATTGTACGGAGGGTACAAAGGTATTTCAATAAACATCCTCAATCCTCACTCTCACTCTTACACTGATTAATAAGGTACTGGTACTTGTTTCATGTAATCATTCATTAGCATGTGATCCATTTTTGTAAACGGAATTTCTGTTGCTACAATTTTTACGATGCGTGCAACTTTAAAATCCCTGTACTCATTGCGTTTATGGCACCAGGCGATGAGGTGCCAGGCCATTGCATAAAATACAAGACCAATCGGTTCCACTTCACGTTTGCTCTTCTCCCCTTTATTGTTGGTGTATTCAATAACAATTATTTTTTTGATGGAAAGAACCTCTTGTAATGTTGATAGGTAATCAAAATCATTTTTAAAACAATCGGGTAATTGTGATTTGATGTTATTATTTAAGAGTTCCAATCGTTCTTTGTGTGTATGAGGCAGTACAGCTTTCACCTTATTCAAAGCTGTCCCATAATGTTTTTGAATGGATCGGTCGGTGAAACCATTTACCACACCTTCAATCAATAATAAAGCATTTGCTTCATCAGCCGTAAAAGATACAGGAGGAAGAAAAAATCCTTGTGTAATAAAATAACCTTTGTTGGGTTCAAAGCTAACCGGAATACCTTGTTCACACAATGCCTTTACATCACGATAAACAGTACGGACACTGATGTTAAATTTTTCAGAAATTTTTTCTCCCGTAATGTATTTTTTTGTTTGCAGTAAGGTGAGAATGCCGAACAAGCGATCAATTCGATTCATACTTAATTAATGTCGTAGTTTATTTGAATTTTTTCTTGGAAGGTTTGTGCTTGATCACTCTATTTAGTTGATATAAGTCGCCTCTTCTGTCAGTTAACGTTCTTACACTTCCATGAACATGCAATTCATGTAAAAGGTCCAGATCCACATCACATATTAAAATCATTTCTGTATTTGGAGTGGCTTCAGCTTTAATACCATTGGTCGGGAAAGCAAAATCACAAGGCGTAAATACAGCTGATTGTGCAAACTGTATGTCCATGTTACTCACTTTTGGTAAATTTCCTACGCTACCTGCAATGGCAACATAACATTCGTTTTCAATGGCTCTTGCCTGTGCACACCTTTTTACACGGTTAAAGCCATTTTGTGTATCGGTAAGAAATGGGACAAATAAAATTTGCATTTCTTCTTCCGCCAATAATCGGCTTAACTCGGGGAATTCAGTATCATAACAAACCAGGATGCCAATTTTCCCACTGTCTGTATTGTATACTTTTAATATATCACCACCCACCATTCCCCAGGAGTTGGACTCAGCAGGTGTGATGTGTAGTTTTTGAAACATCTCATTCGTACCATCTCTTCTGCACAAATAGCCAACGTTGTAAAGTTTATTGTTTTCCATGTAAGGCATACTGCCGGTAATGATGTTGATGTTGTAAGCAATGGCAAACTCCTGGAATTTAGATCTTATTTCATCGGTATAATGCGCCAGTTTACGGATTGCATCTGCAGCTGGTAAATGATTATACTCAGCCATAAGCGGCGCATTAAAAAATTCGGGAAACAATGCAAAGTTGCAACTGTAGTCAGATACCGCATCCACAAAATACTCCATCTGTTCGTATAACATTTCAATGTTTTTCAAGGGGCGCATTTGCCATTGTACAAGCCCTAAACGGACAACGGATTTTTGTGTATTGATTACTTTTTGTGTTTGCTTGTGATAAATGTTGTTCCACTCCAGTAACGTAGCATACTCTTGCGAACTCTTATCATCCGGCAAATATCCTTTGATCACTTTCAATACGTGAAAATCATTGCTTAGCTGAAAGGTAAGAACCGGATCATAAATTTCTTTTTGTTTTACTTTCTGTATATATTCTTTTGGAGATAATTTATCAGCGTAATCCTTATAGTTTGGAATACGCCCGCCAAATACGATTGATTTTAAATTTAATTTTTCACACAGCTCCTTTCGCGTTTCATACAAACGTCGCCCAAGACGAAGCCCCCTGTATTCAGAGCTTATAAAGACATCAATTCCATAAAGTACATCGCCTTCCGGATTATGTGTATCAAATGTGTAATTGCCGGTTATATCCTGGTAGGTATGATCCTCTTCAAAATCCTCCGATTTAATGATGAGTGATAAGGCACAACCCACTACTTTTCCATCTACTACTGCAGCCAGTTGCCCTTTCGGGAATTTTTTTAATAATCGTGCAATGTGATCCTCACCCCAATGCGATCCCTCCATGTCCTTGTAAGCTCCAACCATGGTGGCTTTCAACTCTTCGTAGTCTTTGAGTTTTAAATGCCGGATTTGTATTTTATTAATTTTTTTTGCCATAATGCTTCGTCTTTTTCTATTGAAAGAAAGGTGGGAAATCTTAACAATTTATGAAAAATATCTGAAAAAAACTATAAATAAATAACCTATGTACCTATGTGTTTAATAATCAAAACACATAGACACATAGGTTACTTTTTTGAAGCGTCCTTCGGTATCCGAACCTTCAGCGTAGGATACTCCTGCCAATCTAATTCGATATAATATACTTAGGTGCCTTTCTATGTTTCGTTGCTTGCTCATACGCATACGCAATCTCCAGCAAGATAGGCTCACTCCATGCTTTACCAAAAAATGAAATGCCTACCGGTAAATCATCAATAAAGCCCATTGGAACCGATATGTCTGGATAGCCTGAAATAGCTGCATAAGAAGAACTGCTTCCTAAAAATAAATCACCATTGGTATGATCTATTTTCCAAGCAGGTCCGCCTGTTGGCGCCATCAATGCATCCAACTTGTTTTCTTTTAAAAATTTATCGATTCCATTTTCACGTGTTGCTTTTAACATGGTGCTTAAAGCTTTTTTATACGCTTCTGATTGTAAGTCTCCTTTGCTTTCAGCCATTTCAAGGAAATTTTGATTGAAGAGCTTCAATTCGATCGAATCTTTTTTGTTGAATTCAATCAGTTCTTTTAATGTTTTTACAGGTACATCTTTTCCCAAGGTTTTGAAATAATTATTCAATCCATCTTTAAATTCGTACAGCATCACTTCAAAAGATGAATTGTAAACTGTACCATCCAATGGAAATTGAATGTCAACAATTTCTGCTCCTTGTGCTTTTAAATCTTCAATAGCCTTATTTAACAGCACATCCACCTTGGGATGAAAGCCGGTTGTGTTTTTCAAAAGACCAATTCGTTTACCTTTTAAACCATCTGTTTTTAAAAAGGTAGTATAATCTGTTTGTATATTTCCTGTAGAGGCAGCTGTTTTACTATCTGCCGCATCTACACCTGTTAAAGCACCGAGGCAAATGGCAACATCTCTAACCGTACGTCCCATTGGTCCAGGGGTATCTTGTGTAAACGAAATAGGAATAATACCGGCACGGCTAATTAAACCAACAGTTGGTTTTAATCCAACAATACCATTGTTGTTGGAAGGACATACGATGGATCCATCTGTTTCTGTACCTATTGCAAGAGCACACAAGTTGGCAGCAACGGCAACACCCGATCCGGAGCTGGATCCGCAAGGGTTTCTGTCAAGCACATAAGGGTTTTTGGTTTGCCCTCCAAGACCACTCCAACCGCTGGTTGCAAGCTGTGCACGAAAATGTGCCCATTCACTTAAATTGGTTTTACCAATAATAACTGCACCGGCTTCTCTTAGTTTTTTTGCAACCCAACTGTCTTGTAATGGAATAGAATTACGCAATACAGTTGCACCTGCAGTTGTATGCATTTTATCGTGTGTATCGATATTGTCTTTTAATAGAATTGGAATACCATGCAATGGTCCTCGGCTCTTTCCTGCAGCTAGTTCTTTATCCAGTTCTTCAGCAATTTGGATCGCATCCGGGTTAACTTCAATAACCGAGCTTAGTTTCGGTCCGTTTTTATCCAGCTCATTGATCCGGTTCAGGTAATTTTGAACGACAGTCTTGATAGAATACTTGCCTTGTTTGTAACCGTCCTGTAAATCAGTAATGCTGATTTCCTCCAAATTAATCAGGGTTTCTGTACTGGAAGCTACCGAATGTTCGTCTTCCTTCGTTTGAGGTTTACAGGAATTTAAGGAAATGATAAATAAACAGATGGGTAATATCCCATAAATTGCAATTGCACGTTTTTTCATCGTTAATGAGTTAAGGATTATGTAGCGTGCAAATATAGAAAAATTGCAATGGCTTACCTCGTGGACCGAAGTTTTAACGTAGGTTCACAATTCAATACTGTACCCAATGCCCTTTATCGTTTTAATATAATTCTCACCAAGCTTTTCTCTCAACTTACGGATATGAACATCAATGGTCCTGTTTTTTGTAAAAACCTCATAACCCCATACTGTACTTGAAATTTCTTTCCTTGTAAAAACTTTTCGTGGAGAAGCAATCAACAAAGCAAGTAGTTCAAATTCTTTTCGTGGTAAAATGATTTCTTCACCATCTTTAAAAATAAGATATCGCTCCCGATCTACCTAGAGACCTGTTTCTATTTTTGCTTTTTTATTATGCGCACTGTGACGTTTAAGTAATGCATTGAGGCGGCTAATAAGTACGCGTGCTTTAATGGGTTTTATGATATAATCATCGGCACCTGCATTAAAAGCAGCTATTTGAGAATAATCTTCATTACGTGCAGTATGAAAAACAATCAACGAATTTTTTAATTCCGTTTTTTTACGAAGTTCTATACAAATATCAATTCCATCCATTTCTGGCATTAACAAATCGACCAAAATTAATTCGGGTGTATTTGAAACAGCAAGTTGAATAGCTTCACGCGAGTTGGAACAAGTTAGTACAGAAAAACCTTCGTTTTTTAAAATGGAAACTACAGAGGAGATAACTTCTGTTTCCGTATCAATAATCAGAATTTTAAAATTAGATGTCGTCATTAGCTTTGCGAATAGTGTGCTAAAGTAATTTTGTATTCATATTTTGACATTAAGTTAAAATTAATTTTACTTTAGGGAATTTGTCTTTTCTTTGAAATGCCAGTAAATAAAGGGTAGTAAC
>DAORKB010000215.1:0-5699 GCA_035439365.1 Bacteroidia bacterium | reverse complement strand
CGAAAAGCCAAAATATAATTATCAATTGTTCGTGAGGATGGAAAAGCATCTGTTCCCCATATTTCATCCAATATCGTTTCTCTGGATATAACTTGTCCCTTGCGTTCAATCAGCAATTTTAATAACGCAATTTCCCGTTTGCTGATTTCAGTTGTGTTACCATTTACACCTTTAATTTCATAGGTAATGAAATTGATTTGGTTATTATCAAAGGCATATTGTTCAATATTTTTGCTGGTGTCAGTAGCAGGTGTGGAGCGCTTCAGAAGTATTTGGATGCGTAATAATAACTCTTCCAGGTTAAACGGTTTGGTTAAATAGTCATCGGCTCCTAATTTCAGCCCTCGTATTTTGTCTTCGCTGGCTCCTTTTGCGGTTAAAAATAAAATGGGAACACGGGTATTTTCTTTCCTTATTTCTTCGCACACATCAAATCCGTTTATTTCGGGAAGCATTACATCCAGTAGGATAAGGTCGAGGGGGGAGGACCTGAATTTTTTTAGGGCCTCTATTCCATTAGAGGCGGTTTTTACATCATAGCCTTCCAGCTCCAGGTTAAGGAGTATGGTTTTTAAAAGATGTTCTTCATCTTCTACCAAAAGAATTTTTTTAGCATCCATGGGTAGGTAAAGATACGAGTTTGTAGGTTAATTTGTACCTTTGTACCGCTAATTTACTGATCATGCAAACCCAATCTGTTGAATCAATTGTATTGAGTCCCAATACTCCCGTTGAATTAAAAAAAATAGCTGAAAAAGTTCTTGCAAAAGAACGCATCAGCATTGAAGAAGGCATTTTATTATATAAAAAAGGAGAACTAGGTTTTTTAGGATCCCTTGCAAACCATATAAGGGAACAGAAAAACGGAAACAATGTATATTTTAACAGGAATTTCCACATCGAGCCTACCAACATTTGTGTGTTCGACTGTAAGTTTTGTTCCTACTCACGGTTGATAAAACAAAAGGAAGATGGTTGGGAGCTATCAGAAGAAGATATTTTAAATCTTGTTCGCAATTATGATGGGAAGCCGGTTACAGAGGTTCACATAGTAGGAGGGGTTCATCCCAAAATGGGATTGATGTATTTTGCAAATCTTATAAAGAAAATAAAAGCAATACGTCCTGATATTCATGTAAAGGCATTTACAGCTGTAGAGCTGGAGTATATGTGCCGAAAAGCAAAAGTGAGCTATGAAGAAGGTTTGAGAATTTTAAAAGATCATGGTCAGGATTCTTTACCAGGCGGTGGAGCAGAAATTTTTGATGAAACAATCAGAAAAGAAATTTGTGAAGATAAATGCACATCAGCTCAATGGTTGGAAATTCATGAAACAGCGCATAAGTTAGGAATGCCTTCAAACGCAACAATGTTATATGGACATATTGAAACATATGAACACCGCATTGACCACATGAACCGCCTGAGAACATTGCAGGATAAAACAAAAGGATTTAATACATTCATTCCGCTGAAATTTAGAAATAAAGGAAATCAAATGAGTCATATTTCTGAATCAACCGTTATTGAAGATCTTCGGAATTATGCGGTATCACGTATATTTATGGATAACTTCGGACATGTGAAAGCATATTGGCCAATGATAGGGCGTACAACAGCTCAGCTTTCCCTTTCTTTTGGTGTAGATGATATTGATGGAACAATTGATGATTCTACCAAGATCTATACTATGGCTGGTTCTGAAGAGCAGTCACCACAGTTAACGACACAACAATTAGTTGAGTTAATTAAGCAAGTGAACCGAACGCCTATTGAGAGAGATACGTTGTATAATGTCATGAATGATTATACAAATTATGATTTTGCAATTTAGCAGAAAGTGTGTGAATGTGTCAGTCCGAGCGGACTGACACATTCACGCACCTTTTACAAATTTTTGAATTGATTCGTTTCGATTCGAACTTATCCTATCCCTTCAACAACGCATTCAGTTTATCCAACACTTCCACTTTTTTTCTTCTGGATATTTCAAAGGTTTCACCCGATTTAAGCGATAGTGTGGCAATTTCACCTTTTTGATATTTGTAGCATTGAGAAGAGTTGATGATTACACTTTTATTGATGCGAATAAAACCTTTCAAATCGGATGTAAACTCATCAATTTCTTTTAATGTTTTTGAAATGTAGTATTTGCCCCCATTTATCAGGTGGATATTGGAATAATTACCGTCAGCCTGCATATAAGCAACAGTACTCATTTGAATGAATATAGTATTGTTTTTAACCCGTATTGCCATTTTTTTATCCGTGCTGTTCGGGTTAATGTTATTCAATAAATTTTCGTAAAGTTTAAATTTATTTTCTTTTTCAACTTTTTTTAAGGCTTTCTCAATCGAGGTTTTTAATTCCGAAATATCAATTGGCTTAAGCAGATAATCAAGTGCGCTAAATTTAATTGCATTGATCGCATACTGATCAAAGCTGGTCACAAAAATAATATCAAAAAATATTTCCTGAAATTTTTCTAAAAGCTGAAACCCGTTCCCATTCGGCATTTGAATATCTAAAAAAATCAAATGGGGTTTTTTCTCTATAATTTCTTCATAGGCAGCTTTAACGCAATCGGCGGTTCCAATAACTTTAACAGAAGGACAATGCGTTTGCAGTAAATTTTGCATCAACTCCCTGTTGGCATGCTCATCATCAACAATAATTGCATTTATCATATATATTCCTATACTTTAAAGCGTTAAGTTAATAAATTTTATCATTACCCTGCAAGTTCTACGCGTGTTTCAAATTAATGTTCCTTGTTAAAGTCTTCAATTTTAAGATTGGGGCAGATAGAAATCAATAAAGCTCAACCATTGGTAAAACGATTTCTACTGTGGTTCCGGTTGGTTCGTTATGTTCATTGTAATTATCAATTATTTGCAACGAAAACTTACTGTCTTGTCCGAACAATTGAATTCGTTTTCCTGTTAATTCCATTCCCACCGATTGATGTGTCTTAGTTACTATTTTCTTCTTTATTTGGTCGGAAGCGGCCCTTCCAACACCATTATCCGAAATCGTAATTTTTAATGAATCAGCTTGCTGAATAATGGTTAAGGAAATAATCCCCGGGCGTGTCTTTAACGGCATTAGGCCGTGCCATATTGCATTTTCAATATAGGGTTGTAACAGTAATGCCGGAATCATTAAGCTTTCCTGATCAATTTCAGGTTCAACATGCAATGTAAAGGTGAATGCTTGTTCAAATCGTAATTGTTCCAGTTCGATATATAAGCTTAACGTATCTAATTCCTGTTTCAAAGAAATTTCATTCTCTTTTGAATTGTTTAAGACAAGTCTGATAAGTTTGGAAAATTTAATTAAGTAGTCATAAGCAAGTGTTGCATGATTTTGAATGATAAAATTTTGAATGGAGTTGATTGCATTAAAAATAAAATGAGGGTTCATTTGAGCTGTAAGTGCTTTCATTTGGTATTCTGCAAGCAGCTTATTGATCCGAACCTTTTCATTTTCCTTTTTTTGGATGATATTCGTTCTCCATAAAATGATTAAATAGACAATTACAATGAGTAAAATGATTTCCAGAAGGATGAACCACCAGGTTAACCAAAATGGTTTTTCAATCGTAAAGGAATAACTACTGCTTTTGGTACTCCAGATATTATCTGCATTTGCAACCTGTGCTTCAAATATATATTGCCCCGGTGCTAAATTACTGATCAAAATCTCATCTGTATTGGTTTGTTGCCAGATTGAATCCAATCCGATTAAACGATAACGGTATTTATGATTACCATTATCATTAAACGTCAACCCATCCAGCATAATTTTTAAATTGTTTTCATTATAGGAAAATACGTGTTTGCCAGAAACGGATACATTGTTCACCTTTATAGAATCAATGTGTGCAGGTGCTGCGGTGCCAGCTTTAAGTACGTCGTTAATATCCACACAGCTAATTCCATTCATCGTTCCTACCCATAGCTTTTCTTTAAATGCATACACTTTGGTGATATCATTTGAATTCAAGCCTGTTTGTTCTGTGATATTTTTAATTTTCCATTTGCTGTTTTTCAGACCTTCAGCCCGAATACAGCTTAATCCATTATTGGTTCCTACCCATATATTTCCATACTGATCAATGGAAATAGCTGTACAAATTGTTGAAACGAGCCCATCTTTTTTACTTATCTGCGTGATCTTATTGTCTTTCAATCGTAATACACCGTTACCAGTAGTGGCGATCCATATTGCACTGTCTTTATCTTTTGTAATTGAGATAACCGGACTGTTTAGCAGTGGATCAATATAATTCAGGTGTCTGTATTTTTTGTCTTTTAATAAATACAGTCCCTTTTTTGTACCAACTAAAATATCGTTTCCAACAGTAATTGCAGAAGAACAATTGTAAGGAGTAATAAAAAATTCGGCTTTGTGTGTTGCATTATTTAGTTTTCTTAACCCGGGTCCACTTAATAACCAAATAGAATTATCTGCATATAAAATTTTTTTACCACCTGAAAACCCAATTTTTAATGGGTCTGCCGGATATGGAATTAACCGGTGAAGAGAATCATATCGTAGCAACGCTTTTGAAAAAGAATAATAGGTTGTGTCCCTCGCTTTTAAAACATGGTATAAAGCGCCTTTTGTTTTAGCAGTTTTATTAATCCAATCCAGTGGAATTACTTTTTGATCGTTTTCATAAAAACAGTTTTCACCGAATGTGTTGATGATAACAGTATCATTCACAGCATTCAGATAGATAATATGATCATTTAATTCAGCTGGAGTGGTATAAACAAAGATTGAAGTGGAGGGCATATAAAAGGCCCCATTTTCAAGTGTTGCAGCCCAAACACCACCTTCATGATCCAGACATATATCGTCAACCGAATAATTGGTGAACAAAGAAACAGGCGTTTTTGTCAGGTCCCCATTTTTGAAATAATCAACTCCTCCTTTTATGTAGCAAACCCAAATATTATTTTTTGCATCGGTTACAATTTTAATAATAGTTTTTTTAAAATTTTTTTGAATGATTTTCTCCTTCGAAAAAATGTATAAGGTTTTGTCGATTCCCAAAAGAAAATCTCCCTTCGCAGTCATGCCTTTTGCTGCACCATCAAGTCGATCAGGAGCACTGATTGTATAGTCCTGGTAGTTTTTGGGGTGGTTAAAATAGTACGTACGTATTTTTAAAAGATGGTTATTCGGATCAATCTGTTTCCTTGAATGGTTGTAGGTTAGACCATATTGGACATGTTTTTTGTCGATTGCAATTAAATTAAAATTTACAAGATTCGTAGAATCGGTTCGTTGAAATTTAGAATAGTTGGTTTTTGCTTCCGAATAGGCAGAAAAGGATTGTGTGTTGATCCAAATTGTGTTCAATGAATCAATATAAATATCTTTGATTATACCACCAGAAGCGAGCATGTTGTGTAGTGCTACTGAAGCTGGTGTTTGATGAATTACGCCTTTATCCCAATAACACAATTCATTACTTTGTGAGGCAAACCAAATTCTTCCTTGAGGATCCTCACACATTCTAAAAATGGTATTATCCGGAAGTCCTTCAGCTATCGTGTAGGTTGTAAAGTTTTTTCCATTGTAACGGCAAACGCCGTGATCCGTGGCGAACCAGATATACCCCTTGGAATCTTGAATGATAGAATAAACTTCGGAGCTGGGGAGCCCGCTGTTTGTATTATAATGAAGGT
>DAORKB010000214.1:0-5699 GCA_035439365.1 Bacteroidia bacterium | reverse complement strand
TATATGGCGTAACAACTGAAGGTGGCAGTAATTTTTCCAATGATGTTGCAAATGGCTATGGTAGCTTGTTTCAATACGATCCTTCCACAAATGTTTTTGAGAAGAAAGCAGATTTTGACTCACTCCTGGGATATAACCCTAATGGAACCCTGGTGAAGGCTGCTGATGGAAAACTATATGGAATAACAAGAAATGGTGGTGCCAATATTAAAGAAGTACCAAGCGGAGATGGAACCATTTTTCAATACGACCCTGCTACCTCTACGCTTATCAAAAAAATGGATTTTGATAGATTTGTAACAGGAGGTAGCTCCAATGGTTCATTATTGCTGGCAAGTGATGGGAATTTATATGGTGCCACCAACGAAGGTGGTAAATATGATAAAGGTGTTATTTTTCAGTTTGATCCCAAAACATTTAATTTTACCAATAAAAAAGATTTAAATCAATTGTCCGGGAAACTTCCACAACGTGCAAAATTGATGGAATTTGATATTACAAAATCAATCCCGGTTAATGAGTCGCAATTAAGTATGGATGCATATCCAAATCCAGGACGGGAACAAGTGGTTATTCAATTCGGAGAAACTGTAACAGCAGCAACATTAAAATTAGTAACCCTGACGGGACAAACGGTAGTTGAGAAAACACACGTTTCAGGTGATCACTTTTTCTTGAATGTTTCCGGTATTTCCAGTGGTGCCTATTTTATAGAGATCGTTGAAAAAGATCAGGTATCCAGGTTGAAATTCATCAGAGAGTAAAAAACGGAGTCGAGAACTGCGTGTAAGCTCTAAGTGAATAATTGAAAATTAAATTTCTTCTTGAACGATTACGTTATTTATAGGTTCAATTTTGCTGACAAGTGGCAGTATCAATGCCAGTAAAACAATACCCTGATACCGTGCAAACATTGTTTCTGTAATTAAACAAAGTGCCACCAGAGTATAAATAAGGACAGAGAAAATTTGCTTTCGTTTTATAAAGATCAATAATGGATAGATAAAATAGCAACTAAGAAAAATAGTTAATCCCACAGCTCCCATACTTATTAATATATCCAGGTACTGACTATGAGTATTTTTGTTGTAAGCAATAGCATACCAAAAATGTTTTTCCTCATATTTCTTGCGTAACGCATCATTCTTGTCACCTAATTGGGTTCCGAAAATAACGTGTTCTTTCCAAACCTCTGTGGCGCATGTCCAAATGGCTGCACGCATGCTACTGCTGGTCCATTTGTTTTCATCATATTCGGCATTAAAATGATTCTCTGCATTGGTATTGTCAAAGCGAAAGTGAGTTTCTGTGGTACCTTTAAAACGATTCAATGTTTTAGGGAATATTTTTATCAGCAATACACATCCAATCGTTAAACTAAATAACAGGATACTTATTTCCATGTATTTTTTACGTTGAATCAAGATAGAGCCTACATACACAGCTAATAAAGATAACAAGCCCAACATAGCAGCTTTACTTGCCAATAAAAAAAGAATGATAAAAAGCCAGATAATCGCAAGATAGATCCATCCTTTTGTTTGTTTTTCATAAGTGTTTTGCTGAAGTAAATAAGTGAAAATAATAATTGCAATAGCAACATACAGCGAAAAGTATACGGCTTGTTTACCGATAATAAAACAAAGATTATCATTGTATAAATAACCGGTGTCGTGTGTACTGATTACATCGAAAAAACTTTTTAAAAAGCCTGCAATAGAAGCAAACGTAGTTGCAAGTGCAAAAAAATGAAGAATACGTTTCCAGGTTCTTTGTGAAAATTCAATGAAACAAAATGCAAAACCAAACAGAAGGAATGGAACTGTATTACTCAATGTTTTAAATCCATCTTTCGTGTTGTCAGAAAATACGGTACTGATAATTTGCAGGAGATAGAAAATAACAATTCCCAGGATAGCTCTGTTTCTTCGAATGCCCTGAATAAATCCATTTCTGATATTGTAAATGGCTCCCACAAAAATGCAAGCCATCATGATATTGGTTATCACAGGAATGAATTCTGAGAATAGAGAAAGGATATAAACCAACAATGCATAATAAATCAGCAGGTTCGATTTATGTTCAATTTCATTTTTCTCAGGCAGGAAAAAATAGTTCATGAAGGTATCACCAACAAGTTTGAATAGCGTTAATTACCAATGCGCAAAGTACGCATAAATTTTTGGAGAAGATATTTATCCACTCGTTTTAATTCTTTCGCTTTTTGATATTCAATGCGGTAATTGAAAGCTGTATTCTCAATGTTGAAATAATCCTTTACAATTTCAATAGAATTAAGACCCATTGAAGCGGTTATTTCTTTATTTAAGAAGTAATAAATAATATTATTAATAGCTTCCTCTTTTGTTCTGAAAATTTGTCCGTTGATCCCATTCTTTACAAGATCAACATTTCCGATACATTCAGAGAGTAATAAACATTTACCAAGCGCCATAGCTTCCATAACTGCAAACGGCAATCCTTCAAAAAATGAAGTAGATAAATAAAGATCCGCTTTTTCAATTTCCTGACGAACACCTTCTTTACTCAGCCAACCGGTTATGTGTATATTGGGAGCTAATAGCATTGGAGCGCATTCTCCATCCCCTATCCACACAAATTCAAAGTGGGGCAGGTCCACAAAATTTTCTGCAATTTCATTGAATACTTTTGGGTTTTTTTGATCTGTAACACGCCCTGATGTTACTATGCGAAATTTGTTGTAATCTTTATCTTTAATAAATGAATGTTTTCCGATAGAAGTACCATTGTTGATGAAGTTGGCTTTGATACCCCTGTCGTTATATTCCTTTTGTTCCGATTCAGATGAACAAACTACAGCGCCTCCCAAACGATTTGCAAAGCGTTCCAAACGTTCGTATAGCTTTAGCTTAAACTTGCTTACGTTATTAATAAGAAATGGTGCCCCATTCGGAGTATAAAGAATTTGTTTGATTCCGAGCTGACGACAAGCAATACGGCCTAAAAAACCTGCTTTTGAAGAGTGAAGATGAACAGCATCGGCATATTTAAATCGTCTTAAAATTTTAACGAGTTCAATATAGGCTTTGAAATCTTTTTTTGCATTCAGATTTCTTTGAACGGATTTCCATTGAATGAAACGAATATTTTTTTTAGGGAAAACACTTCTCACTTCTTTGAAGTCCGCAATATCATTGCGTTCCCCATGTATAATGATGTGATAATCATCATTGAGTTGCTCAGTTAATAGTCTTAAAAATGTTGCTAATCCCCCGGCAAATGGGTCAAGCACATGTACAATAGTCATTCTCTGCATGTTAAACGCGACAAAATTAATTCGAATTTTTGGGATGGTAGTCTATTTTTAAACATATTTAACAAACGGTCGATTGTTACAGGTTATCGGTTTGTTAACAGAAACGTAGCTGAGAGCGGGGTGGTTGGGTACGTAAAGCTGTATTAAAAATGCAGCAAATTTCGAAATTAAAAGTTTCATGATAAGGGGATGTTAAAAATTAATTAAATCAAGAAAGCAAATTGCTTAAATCTTGCTTCTAACGTTAAAATTACGTTAAAATTGTGCAAAGATAAAAAAAAGCTACTAATTTGGTAGCTTTTCCGTTTTTTGAGTAGTTGTTCGTTAATTGGCTGTTGCTGCAGCTGCAATTTTCTTTTTTATTCCTTCGGTTGTAATTGAACCTGGACGCTCGATTGGATGCCCAAGTGCTCTGTCCCAAATCAAAGAGGCTAAAACCCCTAGTGCTCTGGAAACTCCGAATAATACCGTGTAAAATTCATGCTCCACCATTCCGTAATGTGTAAGCAATACACCGGAGTGCGCATCTACGTTCGGCCAAGGATTTTTGATCTTACCTGTTCCTTCCAGAATAGGAGGAGCTACCTTATATACCATTTGAACGATTTCACATAAATCATCCTTACCATTTGGCTTGATGTAACGGGTATAAAAGTCTTGCTGCGCAGCAAAACGAGGATCCGTTTTACGCAATACAGCATGTCCATAGCCTGGAACTACTTTTCCATCCTTCAATGTTTTGTGGATATAATCCTCAATTTGTTTTTCAGTTGGTAATCCACCACCTAAATCAGCACGTAATTCGAGTATCCAGCTCAACACTTCCTGATTTGCCAAACCATGCAATGGACCAGCTAAACCGGTCATACCTGCTGCAAACGCAAAATAAGGATCACTTAATGCTGAACCTACAAGATGAGTTGTATGTGCAGATACGTTACCACCTTCGTGATCCACGTGAATGGTCATGTACATACGCATCAAACGTTTCATATCAAATTCTTCATACCCAAGCATGTGCGCAAGGTTGGCCGCCCAGTCCAATTTCGGATCCGGTTCAATATGAACACCATTTTTATATTTTCTTCTATAGATATAAGCTGCAATACGTGGAAGGCGGGAAATCAAATTCATGGAGTCCTCATATACGTAATCCCAATAATCTTTTTTGTTGATCCCTTTTTTATATGCTGCTGCAAATAAAGATTCTGTTTGCATAGCTGTAATTGCTATTACGAACTGGGTCATTGGATGCGTTGATGCAGGTAATTTATCCAATACATCAAATACATGTTTTGGAACAATAGCACGACGTGCCCAGTTGTTTCCAAGATTTAAGACATCCTCCTGAGAAGGTAATTCTCCCAGAAGCATTAAGTAAAAAATTCCTTCCGGCAAAGGTTCTGTCCCTCCAGGAGCTTTTGGCAGCTTTTCACGTAGTTCGGGAATCGTATACCCTCTAAAACGGATTCCTTCTTCCGGATCCAGTTTAGATGTTTCCGTTACCAAACCAATCATTCCTTTCATACCTTGGTATACCTGAGCTACCGTATAGTCTCCAAGTTTAACATCACCTTTTTCCTTAATGATTTGTTTTACTTCTGCAGCCATAGCACCGGCTTTTGCTGCAAATTTGTCTTTTAATACATCCATTTTCCTATTTATATAATATTATTTTGCCGAAAGTTAATTGGTTTTTATCAAAGTTTAAAGACTAATCTTAAAAAAATCAATCTTCATTTATTTCCCCATCAATCAATTAGATCAATGCCTTTGATTACCTGTTTTTAACAAATTTAAAGTCGTTTCCTAAGTAACGTGCAGTTTCTCCCAATTGCTCTTCAATTCTCAGTAGTTGGTTATATTTAGCCATACGATCAGAACGGGAAGCTGAACCTGTTTTGATCTGTCCACAACTTAAAGCTACTGCCAGATCCGCAATGGTCGAATCTTCTGTTTCACCCGAACGATGACTCATAACAGATGTGTAAGAATTCATGTGTGCCAATTGCACAGCATCAATGGTTTCTGATAAGGTTCCAATTTGGTTAACTTTTACCAGGATGGAGTTGGCTATTTGCTGATCAATTCCCTTTTGCAGACGGTTTACATTGGTTACAAATAAATCATCACCTACCAGTTGTACCTTTTTACCAATTTTATCACTCAACATTTTCCAGCCTTTCCAATCATCTTCCGCTAAGCCATCTTCAATAGATAGAATAGGATATTTCTTTGTCCAATCAGCCCAGAAATCAACCATTTGAGCAGGAGTTAATTTGTCTCCGGAAGATTTTTTGAAATGATATACATTTTCCTTCTCAATATAAAATTCGGAAGAAGCCGCATCCATCGCAATAAAGAAGTCAACACCTGGTTTGTATTTTGCTTTTTCAATTGC
>DAORKB010000213.1:0-5739 GCA_035439365.1 Bacteroidia bacterium | reverse complement strand
CTATACGTTAATGCTGTTGCCTTTTTCATAAAAAAACGAACGTTTCGTTTCTTTATCATCATACGTTACAATCTCTTTATTTTTATGAAACTCAAAATAACTCAAGAGCGCAAAATCACCTACACACATAGAGGAGTGAAGAAAGACTGTGGAAAGCATGCTGATTTTCCAGCCATCATTTAAGGTAAAAGCCAAAACAATCAGTGCGAATGTAATTGTGAGAAACGGGGCCAGTGCCACAAGTTGAAATTCCTTTTTGTTGGCCACAAATTTATCTGCGATGGCCAGGAAATAAAATTTTTTCAGGTTCACATCAAATGATGTTTGTCTGGCACCTTGCAGGCGATACGCTATGGCATGAATCACTTCATGAATCGGAATCAATGCCAAACAAATGAGTCCACCTCGGGAGACATGTGAAAGTCCTTTGTGGAAAGGGATACGTTCCGTGTAATGAAATTGTATACAAAGGATCAATAAAACAACGAATGAAAGAACCATGCTTCCATAATAAATAAAAGAGGATATTGTTCTTTTTCGGATATATAATTTCACAAATGGCATCAGCTCCTTATGATCCATTTCTTCAATCAACTGGTATCCTTGCGATGGTAATTCCTCTGGTGTTAACTTCATAGCTTGGGTTTAATGAGACATAAATATAAAAGAAATCTCAATGAACAAAAAGCTATTTTTTACGGTACAGAAAAATCAACTTATTGTATGCATTACTTTTTTTTGAAAAGTTTTTTGATTTTATCCCCCCATTTACTTGAAGGCGATTTCTTTTTCTGATCTCCGATTAAATAACCATAAGGTTCCAATCCTTCTATATGATCAAACGCAATTTTTGCAATGCCCAGCATGGGTATAAACAGGATCATTCCGGCAACTCCCCATACATAACCGCCTATGATAAGAATTAAAATGGTGGATAGTGCACTGAGGTTAACCTGCCCTCCCACTACATTCGGTTCTATTACATAATTATCAATTGCCTGCACACCAACAACAACACCCAGAACGATCAATGCAGCATCTGAATCTCCGGTTATGAGCGTCATGACAACAGGAAACACCCCTCCTACAATCGACCCAAGATAGGGTACAATGGTAAGCAGCGCTGACATCAACGATAGCAATATGGCGTGTTTGGTTCCGGCGATCAGAAAACCTGTTGTGAATAAGATGAAAAGAAACGACATGGACATCATTCTGCCTATTAAATACTTCTGGGAAACTTTACCAATTTTTTGTAACACTTTCTCCGCTTGCTCCGGGTCGCTTCCTTTACATAATTTTAAAATAAAGCGGTTGTATTTTTCCCGATGAAACAATAGTAAAAAAGTAAAAATAAACACCAATACAAAATTTGCAAAAACCCCGGTAATGGCGGCAAGTGCATTTTTTGCCGAGCTGCCACCTGATTGCATGAGTGATTTTGAGATGGATTTGAACGCGTCTTTTTGTTCTTGCGGTGACACATCAAATTTATACCCTATAAACGTTTGCAACTTTGTGAGGTAGCTTGTTGCTTTTTCTTGAATTTTAGGCATATCCTTGCCAAGGGATTCAAATTGTTTTCCGACAAACAAAAATATACCGCCTATAACTAAAATAAGGATCAACACACAAATCAATGAGGAAAAACCTCTGTTTACGCGCTTTCGTTCAAGTGCATCGCCCAAAGGACTCATGAGCATCGCCAATAAAATAGAAAACACGACAGGTACCAGTATTTGTTTTGCAAACACCAAAATACATCCTAGTAAAATAAATAGGAACAGCACCAAACTGCTTCGCAGAACAGTAGGCGCTTTGAGCTTTTCTGTAATTAGCTCGTCTTCTTGAGAGGTTGAGTTGTTCATAGTGCGCGATTAGCCAAACTCTGTACCAGTGGAAATTCAGGTAGACTAACGGGTTGAAGTGCCTTTGAAACTGTGCTTTCTGCTTAATAGCAGCATCTATTTAAAAGTCCCACCTACCCATAATGAAGAAATACTTCCCCAGCAAAAATCTGAACATACAACTTCGTCCCGTTTGGATTGTAAACGAAAGAAAACCAAACGCCTGGAAAAGAAAATTAAATTACTACAATTTATAGCAAAACAAAACTACGTTTTATAGCTACATTTGTTTAACAATCTTATTCCGAATGAAACGTGCAGCAGATAAATCAATCATCGAGGACTTACAACGGCAAATCCTAAAACTACAGGGCAATCAACCACGTTCGGATCAAGAGGAATCGTTGGGTCTTGGTGCCATCGAACATGCGTTTCCCGGTAAGGTATTTCCACGCGCTGGCGTTCACGAGTTGATTAGTGTAAGCGCTGAAAGTGCTGCCTGTACCAATGGTTTCCTATCTGTTATGCTAAGTTCGCTGATGCAGCAAAACGGTTCTTGCTTATGGGTAAGCACCCGAAGAACGCTTTTTCCTCCTGCTTTAAAAACCTTTGGCATTCAGCCCGAACGAATTTTATTTGTGGATGTCGATACGGTAAAAGATGCCTTGTGGGCTACCGAAGAAGCCTTAAAATGCAACGCACTGACTACTGTAGTAGGCGAGTTTACAGCACTTACGTTTGATGAATCACGTCGCCTGCAATTGGCTGTAGAGCAAAGTAAAGTAACAGGCTTCATTCACCGTTTCAAACCAAAAGTGGAAAACACCGTTGCGTGTGTTAGCCGCTGGAAGATCACGCCGCTTTTTAGTGAAACACCGGATCAGCTACCGGGTATGGGTTTCCCGAGGTGGAACATTTCTTTATTGAAAGTAAGAAATGGCAAACCCGGCAATTGGCAAGTGCAATGGTCTCCACAAGGTGGGTTGGAATACATTCTTCCGAATGAACAGACGATTCCAAAAATATACACACGTCAAACCGGTTAACCATGACACGCATTGTAGCCATTGTATTTCCGCAATTGATGACGGATTGGACACTACGCCGGCAGCCGGAGCTAAAGGATATTCCTTTTGCATTGGCTCTTGCTGATCGCGGGCGCCGTGTCGTAAAAGCAGTAAATATCGTTGCGCAGGAAAAAGGTGTACTCATAGATATGGTTGTTGCGGATTGCAAAGCCATCCTTCCGGAATTGCTCGTATTGGATTATGATCCTGAGCAACCAAAAAAATTATTGGTCGCACTTGCCGAATGGTGCATACGCTATGCACCTGTTGTTGCCATTGATCCTCCCAATGGTTTATTAATGGATGCCAGTGGTTGTACGCACTTATGGGGCAGCGAAGCAGCTTATCTAAAAACCATTCAGGAACGATTTAGAAAATTTGGTTACAACACGCAGCTGGCAATAACAGACACCATTGGCTGTTCCTGGGCCATGTGCCGGTTTAAAAACACCATCTCCATTGTTCCACCGGGAAAACAAACACAAGCCTTATCGCTCTTACCTCCTGCTGCTTTACGCCTGGAAGATTTGATCACCGAACGTTTGACAAAACTAGGCTTGTTAACGATTGAAAGTTTTATAGGCATGCCACGTCCTGCACTGCGCAGGCGTTTCGGAGCAACCTTGTTAACGCGACTGGATCAGGCAACAGGTGCTGAATTGGAGATGTTGGAACCTGTAAAACCAATTCCGCCTTACGAAGAACGATTACCCAGTATGGAACCCATACGAACAGCAATCGGAATTGAAACGGCTTTAAAAAATTTATTGGAAATACTTTGTCAACGATTGAGTTTGGAGAACAAAGGATTGCGCAGCTGTATTTTTATTTGTCACCGTTTGGACGGAACAAGTCAGGCAATTGATATTGGCACCAACCGGCCATCCCGCAATACCAAACACTTGTTCAAACTTTTCGAAATTAAAATTCAACACATCGAACCGGATCTGGGAATAGAATTGTTTGTTTTGCAAGCAACAGTTGTGGAAGAATTGCAAAACACACAAGATGCCTTGTGGGCGATCAACAGTGCGAACGAAGCTGCCATTGCCGAATTGCTGGATCGCGTTGCCGGTAAAACCGGTGCCGGTGCTATTCGCCGTTACTTACCTGCGGAGCATTACTGGCCGGAACGTTCCATCAACGTAACGTCTTCACTTACGGAAAAAGCGGAAAGCGCCTGGCGCACTGATCTTCCGCGTCCGGTGCATGTGTTGAAAAAACCAGAACCAATTGAAGTGAGTGTTCCCATCCCCGATTATCCGCCTTTGCTTTTTAATTACAAAGGAACATTGCACACGGTGAAAAAAGCAGATGGCCCTGAACGCATTGAACAGGAATGGTGGAGCGATAAAAGTGAGTACCGGGATTATTATTGTTTGGAAGACGAACACGGCGGACGTTATTGGGTTTTCCGCTTGGGTGATTATTTAACAGGCGACCCGAAGTGGTTCATACATGGATTTTTTGCATAATAAAAATGAGCTACACCGAATTACAAATAACCACCAACTTCACGTTCCTTCGCGGTGGCTCCCACCCCGAAGAGATCGTAGAGCAAGCATTGGCAATCGGCCATACCGAAATTGCCATCACCGATCACAACACCTTGGCTGGAATTGTGCGCGCTTACACCGCTGCAAAAAATAAAAACATTCGCATCATCCCCGCCTGCCGGTTGGATTTACTCGATGGACACAGTCTACTGGCTTACCCTACCACAAAGGAAGCCTACGCCCGCCTTTCTGGTTTATTATCCGAAGGAAATTTGCGTGCAGAAAAAGGAAAATGTTTTTTATACAAAACCGATGTGTATCGCTATAAAGAAGGAATGATCTTCATCCTCATCCCTCCTGCTTCCTTAAATGAAGCCTTTGATTTTAATGCTGATTTTATTTCGGCTGTTCGGGAATACAAGCAGGCATTCGGAAGCCAGGTTTATTTAGGCGCCATTCGTTCCTTTCAGGCAAATGACAACAAAAAATTATTTCGTTTATCACAGTTATCAACGCAATTCAATATACCACTCGTTGCCACGAACGATGTGCATTACCATGCACCGGAACGTCGGGAGCTGCAAGATGTGCTCACCTGCATCCGTGAAAAATGCACAATTTACAATGCCGGTTTTAAACTGTATCAAAATGCAGAACGCTATTTAAAACCGGCTGAAGAAATGAAACGCTTGTTTGCACATTACCCGGAAGCGATTGAAAACACAAAGAAGATCGCGAATGCATGTTTGTTTTCCTTAAGCGAATTAAAATACATTTACCCGGAAGAAATTACCAGCGAAGGCAGAACACCGCAAGAAGAGCTTGTATACTTAGCCTGGCAAGGTGCAAAAGAACGATTTGGAGAACACATACCAACGCATGTAAAAGAAGCCATTGAGATGGAGCTGGAATTTATGGAGCGAAAAAATTACGCCGCTTACTTCCTCACCGTTTATGATTTTGTACGTTTCGCCAGAAGCCAGGATATACTTTGCCAGGGGCGAGGTTCAGCAGCTAACTCTACCGTATGTTATTGCCTGGGAATTACGTCTGTTGATCCTTCCAAATTTCGTTTGCTGTTCAGTCGCTTTATGTCGGATGCCCGTGACGAACCACCAGACATTGATGTAGACTTTGAACACGAACGACGCGAAGAAGTGATGCAATACATTTATCAAAAATATGGAAGGGACCGTGCGGCAATTGTGGCTACGGTAACGCAACAGCATTTTAAAGGTGCGGTGCGTGATGTGGCCAAAGCAATGGGCTTATCAGTAGATGCCGTGAACAGCCTCTCCGCTTCTGGTTGGGAGCTGAAAGAGGATTGGT
>DAORKB010000212.1:0-5750 GCA_035439365.1 Bacteroidia bacterium | reverse complement strand
CCCAGCAGCTGATATTTGTGTAGAATCAACGCTTAACCACTATGATTACTGGAGAAAAATTTGGATTTAAAGAGCAAAAATCAGAAAATGAGCAAATTAGACAACTACAACTTGAATTAAGAAAAGCACAAATGGATCAACACTTTATATTTAATGTGTTGGCTTCCATCGAATATTTTTTACTTAAAAATGATACGCAATCCGCCCGCGAATACCTTAAAAAGTTTTCTCAACTCATCCGTCAGACATTGAATAACTCCAGAAGAAAGTATATCACCTTGCAGGAAGATTTAGTGCATTAAAATTATACACCGAACTGGAGCTGTTTCGCTTGGATGTAAAGCATGAAGTTAAAATTGAACTGGATGAAAAAATTGATCCTACAACCATTTGTACGGAGGGGCTTTTAATTCAACCATTTGTGGAAAATGCAATTAAGCATGGAATAAACACTATAAGTAAAGCTTGTCAAATTTTAATTAAAGTAAGCAACCTCGAAAATGAACTCCATTGTGTTGTTCAAGATAACGGACGTGGAAGAGATAAAAAGCTAATTCATTTAAATTCAGTTTGTTCCGGTATTACTATCACTCAGGAACGTTTGCAATACTTGCATAATCATTTCCGAACAAGATATGTATTTCAGATGAACGATCTCGTGGATCAAAATGGTAATCCGGCAGGTACGAGTGTTCAGTTTACGCTCCCATTTGAGCTGTCGGAGAATGTCAGTATGGAGAACCGGTGCATTTAAAATATACTCCGATAGCTATTGGGTGAAAACGAATAACGTTTGCGTTGGAAAATCTGCGTTGAAACAGCCTGGCGATATTATGCTCACCTGATAGCTATTGGATACATTTTTGAAAATAATTATCAAATAGAATTCGCAATCTTTCCTTGTGCTTCCGTTTTTAATTTGCGAAACAATTCTTCTTCGATTTTATGAAAATCATTTTTTTCAAATTTTTTTGTGAATTTCCCATTTTCTAAAAAATGAATTTCATCGCAAACAGAAAGTAAAGGGTCTATGATATGAGAAGATAGAAAGATGGTTCAATCCTTCGTTTTTAAGTTGGTAATAATTAACTCCACAATTTTATTGGTCTCCAGATCAAGTCCATTGAAAGGTTCATCCAGTAAAAAGACAGAGCGTTGTTGTTTTAGAATAGCTAACAAAGCCAATTTCTTTTTCATTCCTGTAGAATACGACTCCACCAGTTCATCCAATGGCAACTGCATAAACTCTTGCAAGGTATTTAAATTGAAATCGGGATTGGTTTGTGTAAAAATGTTTAAATACTCACTACCTGTAAGCCGGGAATAAAAGAAATTGTTGGTTTCCAAATAAGCAATATCGCGACTGTTCAATTTATTTTCATTGTACGTTAGTTCTCCACTGTCAGCTTTTAAATTGGTAGAAAGTGTATTAAAAAAAGTTGTTTTGCCGGCACCATTCAAACCAACAATGCCATGAATGCGATTGGATGTAAAATCAATGGAAATATTATTTAATACAATAGTTGTTGAAAATTGAACCGTTAAATTTTTTATACTAATCATGTAAGTAGGTTTGAAGATGTTGTTTTGCATTGTTGTAAAAAAACAGCGCCATTAAAATTGGAATGGGAAGCAGGTAAGGGACGATGGCTATTAATGAAACGATTGAAACAAACGCAAATGTCATATTATTTCCGGTAAATTTCCGGTTAGGTTCGTAAGTGGAGTATTTCAAACAAATAGCACATGCAAGTATTGCTAATTGGTTGGGGATAAAAAACAAATTGAGCCACCAGAACTCAGGATTAAAAATAGTATTTACAATTACAATGGGAAGAATTAATATAATCAGATATTTGGAATGCCGGATAAGCTTTTGTTTTAAAAATTGTGCTGGAGATACCTTTTTCTCTTTAAGTATGATTAATGGTTCGCACTCAACATAACCTGATGCAATGCTTGTTACCATAAGCCAAAGGAGCACCAAAGGCAGAAAACGAAACCAGCTAAATGCGATAGCCAGTAAATAAATTGGTATAATATAAAGAAAAGATTTTCTGAAAATACTGATCAATTCAAAATCTTTGGGTGAAATGAAACGTGCTATTTTTTTAAAATAGGTTTTCTGCTGGAATGTGTATTTAAACTGTGGAATAAGCGCAAGAGCAACTAAAAGGAAAGGGTATAAGAACCAATTGCTTGTAAACAAAGCTGTGACTGAAAATGGAAAAGTTAAAATAACATACTCGAGATATATTTCTTTTTTGGGATTTTCGATACAACTGTATACAAATGATTTGTCTTTGCGTGCAAATTGTATATTTAAACAGATAAAAAAAAGCGCGGCTACTAAATAGGCGGCAAGCGGCATTTCTTGATAACAATGATAAGCTCCATTAACGAGTACAAGCAAAAAAGCCAGTAATAGAAAAACTCCTGCACCTAGTTCCTGTATTTCTTTTTTTAATTGAATACGTCGGATCGTAATTAAAATCATAAGCCGGAAACGCAATAATTGAATTGATGAAGAACGCGACAAAGGTATTGGATAATATAGATGCATTTCACAAAAAAAGCCAAATCTTTTTAGGGATCCGGCTTTTTAAGGCTTTAGAGAGCTTGGTAATTTGTTAGATGCTGCGTTTCCTGTATCTTCTTCCAGATTAAAGACGCTGCTCCCAAAATGGCGGAGTCACTTTCTTTCAATTTGGATGGTAAAATTGATTACGATGTGCTGGATGTGCCAGTAAATTATATTGTTGATTCCCCATATGGTCAACAAGCAAGTATTTTTGGTTCGGCACCAGAGGCCGTTGCACAATTAGTGGACCCCTTGATCAATCAGGTTTGTAGGGTGAATATCAACAGTCAGTGCCAACGAGGACCGGATTCTTATCCATTTTGCGGGCGAAAAAATTCTGCAGAAGGTACCTTATCTGTTTTTGATGCATTGCGTGCATTCTCTATACGATCATTGGTTGCTGCCAAGAAAAATGAATTGAATGAAGAGATTTTGTCAGCAATTGTTACGAAACGAATGTCGAATTTTTTGAGGACGGATTATTTATTCTAAAAAAATAAATACAATTGTATTTCAACAAGAAGAGCTACTGTTAAAAAGTTGCTCTTCTTGTTACAAGTAGTTTATTCTTTTTTAATAACGGATTTGACTTGTTGTTGTAATTGCTTTTTATTAGGTAAATAAAGTTGATATTTTGAAACAAAAATTTTATTTGATATCCCACCAGTAGCATATTCTACCAGTACTTCGTCTTTCTCAGCCGAAAGAATAATACCAATGGGTTCATTATCACTCTCAACATTTTCTTCACTCTTGAAATAATTTAAGTAAAGATTCATTTGCCCAATATCATTGTGTCTGACAGATTTTGTTTTCAGATCAATGAGTACAAAACATTTTAAAATACGATGATAAAACACAAGATCAATATAAAAGTGTTTGTGGCGTAATGAGATTTTATGCTGTCTGCCAACAAATGTAAAACCCTTTCCAAGCTCAAGAAGAAACATTTGAATATTGTCTATAATCTTTTGTTCTAAATGCTTCTCAGTAACTTTGTTGCTTTGAGAAATTTTTAAAAAATCCAGTACATATGAATCCTTTACAATTTCACTGGAATGATTGATGCTTTGCTCTTTTTTCGAAAGTTTTAAAACCTCTTTTTTATTACGACTTAATGCTAATCGTTCAAATAAAGATGATCCTAAATTTCTCTCTAATTCTCTTGTTGACCAATTTTCCTGAATTGTTTTTTTTTCATAAAAACTGCGAGCTGTATCGCTTGAAATGCTTAATAATATTATAAAGTGGGTCCATCCCAATTTGGCAGGCACTGCCTGCCATTTTTCATAAGTTAAAGAATGATCTAAAAATAGAAACATGAAAAGAGCTTTACTTTTGTTTTATATGTTTTTGCAAATTGGTTCTGTGAATGCCCAAACGGGTAAGTATATTCCATTTCCATCAAACATGATTGTGTACACATATACCAGTAGGGCCAACTCCGATGGCGGATGGTATAGTGCTGAACGATTTGAAATATATGGTGATACCGTATTAAACGGAATATCATATTCAAAATGTTATTATGCGCAAACAAATAGGTGGGGACAGAACAATTCATTCCCTACTACCAATTTGTCTGGCTTGAATAAAGTTATAGGAGGAGTTCGAAATGATATTCCTGGCAAAAAAGTATACTACTATTCGTTCAAAACAAATGCAGAGGAGCTCTTATATGATTTCGATCTTAAGCTCGGAGATACACTTTTCAAAAACGAAGGATATCGATTTTATAATTCTTTGCTAACAGACGACCAAATGCCAAAAATTGATACCGTTTGGGTTTCACGTATTGATAGTGTTCTAATGCCTCATGATAATAAATATCATAGACGGTTCAATTTTATGACGAAATTCAGAGAGTTTGTTGGCGATACAGTAAAGCTACTCAATAGCGATAGTGTTTATTTTGGTGCGAATGACCATTATGCAATAAAAATTAATCCGCTGGTAGAAGGCGTGGGAATTGACTTTAACCCGATTTCCGTGTGGAACGGATTTGAACATGCTTTCGATATGCGTCTTTTTTGCAGAACAATTGATGAGCAGGTTGCATATAACGAAACTTCCATTTTACCATTTATGTCGAAAGCAAATTGTAAGTCGATTGTGTCCGGTATTGATAAAGAAGAAAGTAAAACAGGATTTACAATTTATCCAAATCCTTCTTCTGGAAGATTTAACTTAAGTACATCGCCTGACAATTTCACGTCCTTTGATATTATTAATCTACTGGGGTGCAAAGTTATGAACAGGCCAATCAAGAGAACTGAAACTGAAATAGATCTGTCTGCACAAGCACCAGGTATTTATTTTATCCGCGTTTATGATAATAAAGAACAGTTTACCACACGCAAGATAATTCTTGACTAATCAGCTGGAAGAATCTAAAAAGGTGATCCTGTTGTTCCTTAAAGTACAAAAGAAATACGATGAGATCTTTTCATCGTATTTCTTTCAATTAAATAAAAACTATTTTAAAGTTGCCGCTTTAAGCTTCAGGTCAAAACCATTATCATCAAAGGCACCCACCAAACCTAACCCCTTTTTGTAATAAGCTGTATTAACAACTTTAGAAGTTGAAGCATCATAATCCGTTACTTCTAATAAACCCGTATAAGAGCATGTTGCCGTTGAGTAAGAAGCATTTAAGTTTGTTACTTTAGAGGTAGTGCCAGCATCTGATGGCAACACCTGTCCCACCACAGGGTTACCTGGTACCATTAATGTTTCAGTACCATCTATTTCGTAGACGTCATGAGTGGTTGGATCTTCACGATAATAGGAAGTGTCTGTGCCAATAAACCCGGACGTAACCTGTGCATAATAGGTTTTACCGCCGATTACTTTTGTGTCGATAACTGCCATAGTTATGTCTACCACTGTGCCAAACGTAAATGCATACACGCGACTATTTCCAACTGCAAGTGGATAATAAGATGCAGATCCATTACCATCACATACCTGATTTACCTCAGGCTCGGTAATATCCTCTTCTTTATCTTTTTTCTTACAGGAGCTTATCAATACGGTGCTTAATGCGGCGATTGATATTAACGACAATACAGTTTTTTTCATAATCTTTTGTTTGTTAGTTTTTTAGTTTTTACAAAAGGTGGGTTCTAAAAATTGCTTTTTTTACTTTGATTTAAAAAAAATCGGAGAA
>DAORKB010000211.1:0-5815 GCA_035439365.1 Bacteroidia bacterium | reverse complement strand
ATTATAATTGGGTAACTGGTACTCAGTCAACTCCCAACCCAACTTCTAAAGATGCAATGGATGTTATTAAAGCATGGCCGACCGTTGGATTCAATAATAATTCGTTAGCGCCTTTCTGGGATATCAATGGAAATGGAGTTTATGATTATGAAATAGGCGAAATTCCTGATTTTGATATTTTGGGAACCAGAGGATGTGATGCAAAACTTTTTGGTGATCAAAATATGTTTTGGGTGTTTAATGATGTTGGAAATATTCACACAGAAACGAATGGAACCGCTATTGGTCTTGAAATCCAGGCTCAAGGCTTTGCTTTCAAAACCACCGATGAGATCAATAACATGACTTTTTACAGATATAAAATCGTGAACAGATCTCCTTCTTCTTTATACAATACTTATTTTGGAGTTTGGTGTGATCCGGATTTAGGATCTGGAGCTGATGATTATGTTGGTTGTGATGTTGAGTTAGGGTTGGGTTTCTGTTACAATGGAGATTTAGTGGATGATAACCCTTTCCCGGGACAGATTCCATATGGAGCGAATCCACCAGCTATTGGAATTGACTTCTTTGAAGGACCATTTGCAGATTCAAATGGCGTGGATGATCCAGCGAATGTGCCACCAAGCTTTTTAAATTATGGAAATGGAATAGTTGATGATGAGCGAATTGGTATGGCGAAATTCGTTTATTATAACAATGATGATAAAGTAACCGGAAACCCAACGGGATTAGGGCGTGCGGGAGCAAAGAATGTGTATAATTACTTGAGAGGGATTTGGATAGACGGTTCGCCAATTACATATGGTGGAACAGGTCACCTTTCTGGTGGAGTAAATTGTAATTACATGTTTCCCGGAAATTCCGATCCAAAAGGATATGGAACAAACATGGTTCGTCAAACACCTTGGGATGAATCCTCTTCTGGAAATTTACCCGCAGATAGACGTTTCTTAGAAAGTGCAGGACCATTTACATTAAAAGGAGGAGCCGTAAATACAATTACCATTGGTGTGGTATGGGCACGTACAACACAAGGTGGTAATCTTGCTTCGGTAGGATTAATGAAAGGAGCAGATGCAAAAGCACAAAAACTATTTAATGCTTGTTTTAAAACATTGGATGGACCAACTGCACCAATACTTGCTATTCAGGAAATGGAAAACCAACTTATTTTATCCTGGAGCAACCCCGAAAATTCAAACAATTACAAAGAGAAATATACGGAAGATGCTGATAAATCAAGTCCCAAAGATATACCATATACTTTTGAAGGATATAAAATATACCAGTTAAAAGATGGAACTGTAAGTGTGGCTGACTTATACAACGTAGATAAAGCTCGTCTGGTTTTACAATGCGATGTTGCAAACTCCGTTTCACAAATTGTTAATTATACTCCTGATCTGTCTATTTCAGCACTTGTTCCAAAAGAAATGGTGAATGGTGCCAACAAAGGAATTGTACACAGTGTTGCTGTTACAGAAGATAAATTTGCGATTGGAAATACCAAATTGATAAATCATAAAACCTATTACTATGCGATTGTAGCGTATGCACATAGTCTTCAACCAAATGCCGATAGTTTGGATTTATCGGAATTAAATGAATGGGCTCCTTATCTTCAAGGGCGTTTATCTGCTGAACCATCTGCTGCATTTGCACATGCCGCAATTCCACATGCTCCAAGTCCTGAAGAAGGAGGAACAAAGTTCCCGGCAGTATATGGCTCAGGACCCAAAATAACACGTATTGAAGGACATGGAAACGGAGGAAATTTGCTGGATCTTACAGATGAGAGCATAAATGATGCATTTCAAAATAACCTGGCTACCCGTATTCAATATCAAAATGGAAGAGGACCAGTTGCAATAAAAGTGGTAGATCCATTAAATGTACCTCAGGGAAATTTCAGATTAACATTTACAGGTGTTGATGATAATGCAAGATGGACATTGGTAAATATTGACAACCCATCGGAAACAGTTTCATCCGATACAATTTTTAAATTCCCATCCGAACAAATTATCAATGGGCAGTTAAAAGGCAGAGACGCTTATTATCCACGTTGGGGAATAAGTGTATTCGTAAAAAATGTAAGTTATCCAGGTACACTGGCTGCTGCAAACAATGGATTTATTGAAGCATCAATGGAATTTGCTGACCCATCAAAAAAATGGCTAGGAGGTGTTCCTGATTTAGATGTTCCATTAACAAACTTCAATTGGATTCGTTCTGGTAACGTTACCTATCCAGGACAAGATGCAGGAATGAATGACGTGCTGGGTGTTGATGATCAAAAAGTATATCAAAATGTTTTAGGCGGAACATGGGCTCCATATCGTTTATGTGCTTATTCAAGTACTCCTGTTTCTCTGGGTGGACCAGGATGGGAGGGATTCACTACTGCAAATCAAATTAAACACACGGCAAGCGTAGATGTTTACATAACAAGCGATAAATCAAAATGGACAAGATGTCCTGTACTTGAAATGCAGGAAGATCCAACATTAGCTGATGGTAAGGTTAAAAAATTGAATTTGCGTTCCGGAGCATCTGTTGATAAAAATGGAAATACACAGTTCCCATCTCCCGATAATGATGATTTTGCAACCGGTATGGGATGGTTCCCGGGTTATGCAATTAATATTGAAACCGGTGAACGATTAAATATGGCGTTTGGTGAAGACTCCTACTTGAAAACAGATAATGGTGCTGACATGATTTGGAACCCTACCATGTCAACAATGGATTTTACAGGTACAGCAAAATACGGAAACCCATTATTTGGTGGCAAACATTACATCTATGTATTTGGTCACAATGGAGATGCTAAATATTCATCTTTCGACTTAAACAAACCGAATCAGCTTGCCAACGTTCCTCGCTATGATAAAGGTGCGTATATCTATGATCAGTTGAAAACAGCTGCAAAATTAGGAACACTTGGAAATACATATAAAAGGGACGTGTTTGCAGATGCAATGTGGGTAAATATTCCGCTAATGACATCAAAAACGGCGAAGCTTCTCGAAACAGATGTAAAAATTCGTTTACGTGTTGCAAAACCATATAAAAAGGGTTATGCGGTTGATTCCTTATCAGTTGATTTAGCAAATCCAGCATTGAATGATAATAATCCGATGTATGAATTTAGCTTAAACGATTTGGCAACAGTTAAAAATGATGCTGAAACAGCTAAGTCATTCCTGGATCAGGTTGGTGTGGTACCGAACCCGTATTATGCATATTCCGGATACGAAAAATCGGGTGTAGAGAATGTTGTGAAGTTCGTTAACCTGCCTAAACAATGTACAATTAGCATTTATACATTGAATGGAACATTGATCAGAAAGTTAAGAAAAGATGATTCAGGCACATCCTTGAATTGGGATTTGAAAAATCAGGCAGTTATTCCAATAGCAAGTGGAATGTATATCATCCACGTTGACGCTCCTGGAGTAGGCGAAAGAATATTGAAATGGTTTGCAGTAATGCGTCCGATCGACTTAGATGCATACTAGTTTGGTAATAGTTAAATGAATACGTATCCGCCAACGCATTCACCGTCACTAAAATTATGGTTGACAAAGAACGAAGGTGGGAAACATAAATAAGATCTAATAGTAAAAATATGAAGCACAACTATAAAATAGCTGCCATTATTCTGGGATGTATTTTCTTTTCACTGCATACGTCATTTGCAGGTAACCCGGACCGTGCTGGACAATCGGGTGCTACGGAATTATTGATCAATCCATGGGCACGTAGCAATGGATTTGCAGGCTCCAATATTGCAGGCGCAAGAGGTATCGAGTCAGCATTTACAAATTGTTCTGGTATTGCTTTTACCAAAAAAACAGAACTTATTTTTTCACATCAGTTGTATCTTCAGGGAACTGGAATTAAATTGAACTCACTTGGGTTGAGTCAGCATGTTGGTGAAACAGGCGCAATTGGAATTGCTGTTACATCGATGGATTTTGGAGATATTGATATTACAACCGATGAATATCCGGATGCGGGAAAGTTGGGTAAATACTCTCCACAATTTTTAAATATTGCTTTTGGCTATTCTAAAAATTTCTCCGATGATATCTCTGGTGGATTAATGGTCAAAATAATTACAGAGAAAATATCAAACGTAAGTGCAAGAGGTGTTGCATTGGATGCAGGAATTCAATATACAGCCGGAAAGCAAGATCAAATGAAATTTGGTATCGCACTTAAAAACTGGGGGCCAAAAATGAAATATCAAGGTGATGGTCTATCATTTAAAACACCAGTTCCTGCTTCAACAAATGGCGCCAACACAATGACTGTTGAACAACGTTCAGCTCAGTTTGAATTACCAGCATTGTTAAATATTGGTGTTGGATATGATATTTATTTTGAAAAAGACACGGCAAAATTAAAAAACAATCGCGTTACAATTAATGGTGCATTTACATCCAATTCGTTTTCAAAAGATCAGATTAAAGTAGGGTTGGAATACAGTTGGAAAAATATTTTAATGGTGCGTGCAGGATATGCTTTTGAAAAAGGTATATTTTCATCAACAGACAGAACAAATGTTTACACAGGACCTTCTGCAGGTTTTACATTAGAAGTGCCATTTGGTAAAAACAAATCTTCTTTTGGAATTGATTACGCCTATATCGCTTCGCAACCTTTTGGTGGAACACATAACCTAGGCGTTCGGATCAATTTATAAATTTTCGTATATTTGTCATTATTAATGGGAGAGTCTGATTTAAATCAGATTCTCTTATGTTTTTATTTAAGCATACTAAACAGTTAAACGTCATGTCTCAAATTTCATATTTTACGGAAGAAGGTTTAAAAAAATTAAAAGATGAGTTGCATCAATTAAAAGTGCATGAACGCTCATCTATTTCAAAACAAATTGCCGAAGCCAGAGATAAAGGTGATTTGTCTGAAAATGCCGAATATGATGCGGCAAAAGAAGCACAAGGTTTGCTCGAACTCAAAATATCCAAACTCGAAGAAATATTAGGTAATGCACGATTAATCGATGAGTCCACACTCGATCTGTCAAAAGTGCTTATTCTTTCCAAAGTGAAAATAAAAAACATTACCAACGGAGCCACCATGAGCTACACGCTTGTTGCAGAAAATGAAGCTGATTTAAAAGCCGGAAAAATTTCTGTTGATTCACCAATTGGAAAAGGATTGCTTGGCAAAAAAGTTGGCGAAACAGCCGATATTAAAGTGCCATCAGGAACAATGAAGTTCGAAATTGTTGATATTTCCAGATAATGCCCAGTTTGTTTTCAAAAATAGTGAATGGCGAAATCCCAAGCCACAAAATCGCAGAAGATGATAATTTTTTTGCGTTTTTAGATGTGTTTCCGCTTGTACCGGGACATGTATTGGTTGTCCCTAAAAAAGAAACAGACTACATCTTTGATATTGGCGATGCAGAACTCGCCCAGATGATGGTATTTGCAAAGCAGGTAGCAGTTGTATTGAAAAAAGCGATGCCCTGTAAACGCATCGGTGTTGCTGTGATTGGACTGGAAGTACCGCATGCACATATTCATTTGGTCCCAATGAATAGTGCCGATGATCTGAACTTCACCCGCCCAAAATTAAGCCCATCTCAGGATGAGCTAAAACAAATTGCAGAAAAAATCAGAGCGAAATTTTAATGGAAGTGCATCTCATTTAATAGTTTGATGATGTGTGCGCCAGTGTCCGTTCGAGCGGAGTCGAGAACTGTGGGTCGGCTTTAAATGCTTCTTAAGCTTACGCACAGTTCTCGACTCCGCTCGAACGGCCCCCCCCGCAGATA
>DAORKB010000210.1:0-5829 GCA_035439365.1 Bacteroidia bacterium | reverse complement strand
TAAGCCAGCTAACCGTTGAAGAACAATAAATATGTCGGCTCGAAAAATAAAACTTAGTATACTTGATCAATCCATTATTCGAAAAGGTGGAACTGCCCAACAAGCGATATTGGAAACAATTGAAACTGCAAAACATGCAGAAAAATTAGGGTTTCATCGTTTCTGGGTTTCGGAACATCATAACTCTACACTTATTGCCGGCTCTACTCCGGAAGTATTGATGGTGAAATTGGCAGATGAAACAAAACGTATCCGCATTGGTTCAGGAGGAATTATGCTGCCCAATCACAGCGCTTTAAAAGTTGCAGAAAATTTTCGCATGCTGGAAACACTTTTCCCCGGGCGCATCGATTTAGGGATAGGAAGGGCACCTGGTGGTGATCGGGTCACTTCTGCTTTGCTTAACCCTTCCAACACATTTAGTGAAGATAGCTACCTCACTCAACTCGAACATCTAAATGCGTATTTCAGAGACGAAGCATCCACAGGTTATGGGCGCATTCTGGCTGTTCCACAAAGTATAGGTATTCCAAAACAATGGATATTATGCAGCAGCATTGGAGGCAGTAGCAGTATTGCTGCAAAGCTTGGGCTGGGTCTGGTAGTTGCACGTTTTATCAATGCCAATGCAAACGCAGAAATGGTATATCAGTATAAAAAGCATTTTCAACCTTCGGACGAATTTCAAAAACCACAGGCTATGCTTGCAATAAGTGTTATCTGCGCTGATACGGAAGAAAAAGCGAATGCTCTTCGCAAGCTAAGTGATTTCAATTTACTGAAATTTGAACGAGGTATTTTTGAACCCATGAGCAGTGCCGAGGAGATTTCAGATTACAAATTTTCTCCAGAAGAGCTTTTTCGCATTCAACAAAACCGTGGACGTATTGTTTCAGGTACACCCGAACAAGTAAAATTACAATTACAACATCTTGCAGAAGAATTTGATGTGGATGAAATAATTGTCACAACCATGACTTATTCTTTTGAGGACCGGATTCATTCCTTTGAGTTGCTTGCAAAAGAATTTGAATTAGAAAACAATCAATACAAAAACAACTAATACATTTAATAACGAAAACAATGACAACAGCAGTAAGTACAACGAATTTCGCGGAAGCATTACAATGGCGCTATGCAGTAAAAAAAATGAACGGACAAGCCGTACCTCAGGAAAAAGTGGAACGCATCCTGGACGCCATACAGCTATCCCCTTCCGGAATTGGATTACAGCCTTATACAGTTCTGGTAATAACAGATCCTGAACTGAAAAAGCAGATCTTACCGATTGCAAATAATCAGCAGCAAATGGTTGATGGCTCTCATTTACTTGTTTTTGCTGCATGGGATCATATCACAGAAGAGCGTGTTGAAGATTTTCTACAATCAAATGTTAATATTCGTAAGGTAACAATGGAATCATTGCAACGCTATAGGGATATTTTAATGGGAATGACCAAACGGGAAGCCGAATTGAATTATAATTGGGCTGCGCGACAAGCCTACATTGCTTTTGGAATAGCCATTGCGGCAGCGGCAGCAGAGGGAGTTGATGCTACACCGATGGAAGGTTTTAATCCGGTTGCACTCGATGAGTTGCTTGGATTAAACCAACTGGGGTTAAGAAGCGTAACTTTACTTCCACTTGGAACAAGAGATGTAACAAATGATTGGGCAGCAGCATTACCAAAAGTAAGAAGATCCAAAGATAAATTGTTTATCCGAAAATAAATTTAAGTTAACGTTTCAACTTCAAACATCATGAGCATAGAAACAACAGAATCAACAGATATACTTTCTGTTCTAAAACAATACATTCTGGAAGACGGATTCAAATTTACAATTGATCTGGAAAAGTCTCACGACTGTTATATTTATGATTCTCTGAATAATAGGGAGATTCTGGATTTGTTCTCTTATTTTGCTACCAATGCATTGGGACACAATCATCCGGAAATGTTAGGTGATCAGCATTTCAAAAAGGAGCTCATGATTGCTGCACTTGAAAATCCATCCAACTCTGATTTTTACACGAAACAGTATGCTAACTTTTTAAAAACATTTGCACGAGTTGCTATGCCAGCCCCTTTCAAACATGTGTTTTTTATTTCAGGAGGTGCTCTTGCTGTGGAGAATGCCATAAAAGTGGCCATGGATTGGAAGGTAAAAAAGAATTTTAAAAAAGGGATAAAAGAAGAAAAAGGGCACCAGGTCATACATTTCAAACAAGCATTTCATGGACGAAGCGGTTATACGATGTCATTGACAAATAGCAAACCTGTTCAAACGGATTACTTCACAAAATTTAACTGGCCACGAATCGATAACCCCAAAATTATATTTCCAATAACCGAGTCTTCATTAAAAGATGTGGCAGAAAGGGAAAAGGCAGCGATAGATCAAGTCAAAAAAGCATTGCGGGATAATCTGGATGATGTATGCGCCATCATTATTGAACCTATCCAAAGCGAGGGTGGCGACAATCATTTCAGGGCAGAATTTTTACAAGCCTTAAGAAACATTGCCAATGAAGAAGAAGTGATGCTCATTTTTGATGAAGTACAAAATGGTGTTGGGTTAACCGGAAAATTTTGGGCCTATCAGCATTTCAATGTAGTTCCTGATATTTTATCGTTTGGAAAAAAAATGCAAACATGCGGTATCATTGCAACTAATCGTGTAGACGAAATTGAAGATAACTGTTTTACAACTCCAGGTAGGATCAACTCCACCTGGGGTGGTAATTTAGCAGACATGGTGCGTGCAACCAAAATTTTGCAAATCATCGAAAAGGATAAGCTAGTTGAAAATGCTCATATTATGGGGGCTTATCTGTTAAACAAATTGGCAGAACTTGCTCAGACAAAAAAAATCAGCAATGTAAGGGGCAGGGGATTACAATGTGCATTTGATTTACCCACCACCGAACTTCGCGATGAATTGATTAAAAAAGCACTGGATAATGACCTGCTTATTTTAGCTGCAGGAAAAAACTCCATTCGTGTAAGACCTGCTTTGGTCATTGAACAGCGTCATATCGATGAAGCGATTGAAATACTAGAAAAAACTTTATCTCAAATCGGTTTATAACTAGCCCCGATTGCAGCGGAAAGCTTTACCGCAGCGGAGCGAAGGTAAACTTGAAGCGGAAAGCGGGACCAATGGCTAAAAAAAGTGATGTACTACCGCTCCTAAAATTTGTAATTATTACTTATCATACATCAATGCTTCATACCTTACGTCTATCCTACCTTTGTTCTATAATTTAAAGAAAGGAAATTTTATTATGAAAACAAGAAGCATTGAAGTCGTAGTACCACCAAAAACGCCACATTTTGTGGGCGATGGATTTAGGGTACATAATTTTATACCAAGTGCATACCGATTGGATATGCAACGCATGACCCCATTTATCATGCTGGATTACAACTCAAAATTCTATTTTGAACCATCTGATAAACCAAAAGGAGTTGGTGTGCATCCACACAGGGGTTTTGAAACAGTAACCATTGCATACAAAGGAAAAGTTGCTCATGGTGACAGTTACGGGAACAAAGGTGTAATTGGCGAAGGAGAAGTACAATGGATGACTGCTGCAGCTGGTATTTTGCATAAAGAGTACCACGAAGAAAATTTTAGCAAAACCGGTGGTGATTTTCAAATGGTTCAATTGTGGGTTAACCTTCCTGCAAAAGATAAAATGTCGAAACCAAAATACCAAAACATTACGAACGAAAAAATGGGTAAATACCAGGTTGCGGATAATGGAGGTATTGTTGAAGTAATTGCAGGGCAGTACAAGGATGTTAAAGGTGGAGCATCTACTTTTACCCCGGTACACATATACAATGCAAAACTGAATAAAGGAGCAAGCACTTCTTTTTCATTTCCTGCTAACTATAATACAGCTTTACTGGTAATTGAAGGTTCAATAAAAGTGAATGACTCAGAACAAGTTCCTACAGATCATTTTGTCTTATTTGAAAATGACGGCGAAGAATTTGCAATTGAAGCTACTGAAAATGCAGTTGTATTGATCTTAAGCGGCGAGCCGATTCGTGAATCTATTGCAGCACATGGCCCTTTTGTGATGAATACACGTCAGGAGATTATTGAAGCAATGGATGATTTTAATTCCGGTAAGTTTGGGCACCTGGAGGATTGAATTTAAATCGTGATGCGTGTTGTAAATTGTACAGATAAATCCCAAAGGTTTTAAACACCTTTGGGATTTTTTCCCTTCGCCAATTCAATAATATCCTTCCCTTCCAAAATCTTCCGATCTTCTTTCACATCAATGGAATGAATCATGGCATCACCAATCTCTTTAAGTGTACAGAATTTTCCTGGCGCTAACGCTCTTCCGATCGGATACATCCAATTAATATACTTATAAAAGGAATGTACATTTTTTAATCCTTTTATAGGTTTTATAAAACCTGGCCGAAATGCCAGCACTTTTTTAAAAGGCAGTTTCATTAAATCATTCTCTGTTTTACCTTTTACACGTGCCCACATAGTTCGCCCTTTTTCAGTGCTATCGGTGCTTGCACCGGAAACATAACAAAAAGTCATTTCCGGATTGAGCTGACTCAGTGGTTTAGCCAGCGCGAGTGTGAGTGTATTTGTTAATTTAAAATATTCTGCTTCTTCTTTACCAATAGATGTTACACCCAAACAAAAGAAACAAGCATTATAATTCTTTAATTCACCTTCAATAGAAGAAAAATTATAAAAATCCAAATGGACAATTTCCCTTAATTTGGGATGAGAAAAACCTATGGGTTTTCTGTTGATTACGAGTACTGATTCTACTCGTGGATGCTTTAAACATTCATGCAGTACTCCTTCCCCCACCATCCCCGTTGCACCTGTAATGATTGCTCTGATTTTTTGTGGCTGACTCATAACTGTAATTTGTGTTTGATTTGCTTGACGAACTTAAGATAAATAATTTAAATGAAAAGGGTGTTATGAAAATTTAACGTGTGGGACCATAAATTAATAGTGATAAAATTAAATACTCGCAGCCTGTGTGGGTTGTGTGTGTTCGATCGCATGCCGCCATCGCTAAAAGCTAAGACAGCACGCAATCGAACTGACAACTTACATACATTTCATCAACATTTAAAGGTTTGAACTTGTTTTATAATTCCTCCGCAATCAAAAGACTATTTATAAAAAATAATTTAATAAAATTGAGGATAGCAAGTTGAGGTAGTGCATTATTTATAGGAGGAGAGATGATTTGTGGATTATATTTTATTGAGATTTGTTTAATGGCTAATCGACTTAAACCAGGAGTGAAAGGACCCTCTAAGAAGAAAATCGAGAGGCCTGGATTGACTGAAGACGAAATCGAAGAGCTCAGAGAAGCCTTCAATCTCTTCGACACTGAGGCTACTGGAAAAATCGACCCCAGAGAACTCAAATCCGCCATGCAGAGCCTTGGCTTCTAGAGCAAAAATCCAACAATCTTCAACATGATTGCTGACCTCGAGAGCTTGGGCAGAGAGGTTGATTTCGAGGAGTTCTTGGACGGAATTACTTCCAAGCTTGGCGACAAGGAGTCCAGAGTAAAGATAGTTCTATTCAGAATGGCATTAATAAAATTTTCGACTTGTTCGACGATGATCATACAGGAGTAATCAACTCCAACAACATTCGTCGAGTTGCTAAGGAGCTTGGCTAAACTATGAACGTGCAAGAGCTTGAGGAAATGCTTCAGCGTGCAGCTTCTAATGGTCGTGAGATTTCTCGCGAGGACTTCTACAACATCATGACCAAGAAGGCCTTCTGATTGACCCATATTTACCCATATTTATTTAC
>DAORKB010000209.1:0-5909 GCA_035439365.1 Bacteroidia bacterium | reverse complement strand
CATAACCATTTAAATCGTTTGTGCCGAAACTATAAAGTGGCATCACTTCAAATTCAAAATTTTTACGCGGAATAATACTGTTATAAAATGCCGCTCCGAGCATAAACTTATTGTAATTGTTAAAACCTAATGCAGGTGACCAGAATAGCTGTGTTTTTGTTGGATTATTCAGACCACCCAGTAATTGAATTTTTAGGGGCTCCACTGTTTTAAAAATTCCTTTTGTACGTATGGTATTATTTTTTCTATTGGTTTCGGGCATATCTTCTGCGAAATCAATTTTAAAATAATCTACGTCGGAAGCAGGGAAAGTAAGTACTTGTTTTCCTTTAAACCCGGTATAATTAATTTCTCCAACAAGTTTGTTGTCTTTAATGCCCTGAATTAAAACCGGTCCACTAATTGCACCATTGTTTTTAACTCCCAGATCCCATGATTTATCACTATTTTGGTGTGCAAAGGCAATTTTATAATCCAGTTTTTTTGTTGCCCCTATCATGTCGTTAAAGAACCAGTTTAGTTCTTTGCCATAAGCATCTTCGACTATTTTTCTGAAATCTGCTGGTTGCGGATGTTTAAAATGCCATTCATTAAAATAGCGTTGCATAGCTTCATCGAATTTTTTTTCGCCCATGTGCGCCTGCAGATAATTAAAAATCAAAGCGGATTTAAAGTAAACACACGTTCCATAATTTGTTGATGTAAAGTCATAGGAAGGGGTCTCAGGTGCCTGATCTTTGTTAGTTGCTGCAGAAAACAGATAGGAAAAATAGAGCTCAGATCTGTATTTGAAACGTGCAAGATCCAGAAATTTTATATTTTTTCCATTCAGCAGATCATCGATCAACCTTAAGTCAGGATATTTGATTTCCATGTAACGCAATTCGTAATAGGAATTAATTCCCTCATCCATCCAGGGATGTAAACGTTCGTTGGAACCCAGCATTCCATAAAACCAGTTATGTCCAACTTCATGTGCAATCACGCGATCAAGTGTAATTGCATTTCTGGACGTTCCAATTACGGTAATGTTTGGATATTCCATACCTGTTCCTGCACTGATTGTTCCATCTACAGCTGTACATTGATTGTATGGATAATCTCCGTTCCATAGTGAATAATAATAAATCGCATCATTGATGTAGGAGATACTTTTTTTCCATAGTTCAGCTTCGGCATTTGTAAAAAATGCCCAGGTTGTTACTTTATGTTTGGTGTGTGGTGTTTCTACTTCACCTTTCATGACGTGATAACGTTTGTCACAAAACCAGGCAAAGTCATGCACATTGCTTTGCTTAAATTCCAGTGTTTTTGTTTGTGTATCTGATGCCGGAAAGGTCATATCTTTCGAATCAAATTTGCTGGTTTCTGTTATTTCGGCTGCCTTTTTTGTTAACCATTCTATTTCTTCTTCGCCATTTACCAAGTCGCCGGTAGCACCCAGAATATAATTTTTAGGAACAGTAATGCTAACGTCAAAACTACCAAATTCAGAATAAAATTCACCTTGATTCAGGTATGGCATGTAGTTCCATCCATTTTGATCATATACTGCTGGTTTGGGGTACCACTGAGAAATCATATAAGCTTGCCCCATATGACCCAGACGTGAAATTGCTGCAGAAGGGATCTTTACATGAAATGGTGTAGTAATTATAATTTTCCCTTTAGATGGAAGCGGTTCATTTAAATATATTTTACAAATATCAATGCTATCTTTTAAAAGCTCCCATTTAACCGGTTGATCGTTGACTTTAAAATCGAGTTGATCAATAAATCCTCTTTCCTCATCAGTAGCGTAATAAAGTTTTGTTTCTCCCTTCTGAAACAATTGCTTTGCCAGTGGGGTAGAATTATCTTTATATGCATTCGGCCATAAATGCATATAAATGAATGATAATTGATTTGGAGCGTTGTTGATGTACTCTATTTTTTCATTTGCCTGTAATTCGTGTTTAACATCATCCAATTTAACGCCTATGGTATAGTTTACTTCCTGTTGGAAATAGGACTGTGCCTTTAAAAGCGAATTAGTTAAAATTGATATTAACAGTAGAAAAAAAAAGTTGTGTTTCATTTCTGAAAATGAATGTAAAATTTATTTAAAAATTTCCGCTAATTTTTTTTCTAACTCAGCTCCACGCAAATTTTTTGCAATGATCTTTCCTTCTTTGTCGATCAGTACATTTGTTGGAATGGCCTCGAAATTATAAAGTTTTACAACTGGTGATTGCCAGTACTTCAGATCTGAAACATGGTTTTTCCAAACAAGGTGATCTTTTTCAATAGCAGCTTTCCATTTGTCAAGTTCTCTGTCCAGTGACACACTGTAAATATCAAATCCTTTTCCAACATATTTGTTGTATGCAGCTACTATATTGGGGTTTTCAGCACGACAAGGGCCACACCAGGATGCCCAAAAATCAACCAATACAACCTTTCCTTTTAGCGATGACAAAGCCAATGGTTTACCTTCTGGTGTATTCAGGTTTATTTCCGGCGCTGTAGATCCGATGTTAATTTGATTTTTCTGAGCAAGGGATTCATGAAATGATTTTGTATAGCTGGAACTTGGATATTTTTTTAAAAGTCCTTCGTCCAGCTTTTTGTATAAATCTCCAAATTGATCAGCTGGTAATTGCTGAATCGCAGCAAGTGATGCAAACGAGCTGAGGTGTGTTTCTATAAATTTTTTAAGATATTGATTATGTTGATCTATCAAAGCGGTATATGGTTTTTCCAGTGCATTGCTAATAGAATCAACTCGTGTGGAATCCATCTTAGGAGAACTAACAAAAGCTTGAAAAAGTTTTTGCAAAGAATCGCGTTTACTGTAATTGGCAAACGATGCTTTGTTTATCTCCCATAAAAATTGAGATTCTTCAGAACCCTGAACGGTGTACGATGCTCCAAAATTGTCAGCAACTCCAGTGATTTTTACTTTTTCATTTGGGGTAAAAATAAATGTAGCAAAATTTCTATCGGTAATTTTTAACCGATAAAATCCAATTTCGGTTAGGTTAGCCGACATTTTAAATTCTCCTTTTTCATCCACCGTAGCGGTATCCAACTCTTTGATTCCAGCTGAAGACAGTTGCTGCAGATAAATGGTTTCACCGTGTGAATTATCAAGTTTTCCGGTTAATTCAAAACCTGATCCGGGGTTTGTATTGGAGCAGCCTGCAAGTAAAATGATTGGAAGTGCAAGCATTATTTTTTTTAATTTCATCACTTTATGATTTAGTTTTAATTTGAAGCATGTTGATGTGTGCATCAATTTTTTTAGTTGTGGTTAGTTGTCTAATAATTCTTTTACGATGTCTGTTGCAACTTTTGGGTCGGCTTTTCCTTTTGAAAGTTTCATCACTTCTCCCATAAATAAGCCCAATAAAGTTGTTTTTCCGTTTTTGTATTCAATCACTTTTTCCGGATATTTCGCAATAGCTTGTTTCACAATTTCAGTAAGTGCAGCACTATCACTTTCCTGGATCCAGTTATTTTCTTCAGCAATTTTTGAAGGAGATTTTTCAAGCTCCTCCAATAATTTTGGAAATATCTTTTGACTGGCGATGGCATGGCTCACCTTTCCACTATCAATTAAATCAACCAATTCAGCAATGCGAGCCGGTGTTATTTTAAATTCAGAAACATGCAATGCATTTTCATTTAAATATGATTTAATTTGAACGGTTAACCAGTTAGAAGCTGCTTTTACATTTTTTGTCTTTGCAATAACATCTTCAAAGTACAACGCAATTTCTTTTGAATCGGTAAGAACACCTGCATCATAGGCCGACAATCCCAATGAGGTATATTTTTTAAATAATTCATTGGGTAATGGTGGTAATGTATTTTTTATTTTTGCAATATAGTCCTGAGAGACAACTACTGGTTGAAGATCGGGTTCCGGGAAATAGCGATAATCATTTGCCATTTCTTTGCTTCTAAGAATAAAAGTTGAACCGGTTGTTGCATCAAAGCTTCTGGTGTCCTGACTAATTGTTTCACCATTTTCGATTGCATCTATTTGGCGTTTTATTTCAAATTCAATGGCGCGTTGAACATTGCGTATAGAGTTCATGTTCTTCACTTCGGTTCTTCTTCCGAATTTAGGATCGCCTTTGAGTCGTACAGAAACATTGGCATCACAGCGTAAGCTTCCTTCCTCCATGTTGCCATCGCAAATATCCAGATAGCGAACAAGTTTGCGAACTTCAGTTAAATATTGATAGGCTTCTTCAGCACTGCGTATTTCGGGTTCGCTTACAATTTCAAGTAAAGCGACACCGGCCCGGTTTAAATCAACCAGTGTGGCAAAAGGATCGATATCATGTATACTTTTACCTGCATCTTCTTCCATGTGAATGCGGGTCAGGTTGATTTGTTTTTCGCTACCATCTTCTTTTTTGATGGTAATGAAACCTCCATTACAAATAGGTGTTTTATCCTGGGTTATTTGATAACCTTTTGGAAGATCGGCGTAAAAATAATTTTTACGTGCATATTCGTTCACTTCGCGTATCGTGCTTTTACAGGCTAATCCTAAGCGAACAGCAAATTCAACAACTTTTTTGTTTGCTTTTGGCAATGTTCCTGGGTGTGCAAGTGTAATTACACTTACATTGGTATTTGGTAGTACGCCAAATTCGGTGGAATCGCTGGAATAGGCTTTACTTTTTGTGGAAAGCTGAGCATGGACCTCCAAACCGATAACGGCTTCGTATTTATCGTAAATTGTCATTGTGGCACAAAAAATTTAGGCCCGGAAAGATACAAAATATTTGTGTGCAAGGGGCTACTAAAAAAGGTTAAAACAAACCAAGTAGCCACAAAGGGTTGAAGCATCAATTTGGCGTTTTAAACACTAACGAGGCTTATCCACAGTTCTCGACTCCGCTCGATCGGACACAGCCGCACTCACTTTTCGTGAAGTTCATCACATTATAAGACGTTCAAGAAAAAATCTCTAGAAACTACTTAATCGCTTTTTCCATACTATCCCAAAGTGCATCAGCTGTTTTATCCCAGCTAAAATCCAGCCTTCTGATTCGTCCTTTCTCAATTAGCTGTGTTCTCAGTTCTTTGTCGGTGTATATTCTATTCATTGCATCGGAAATGGAGCAGACCGAAAACGGATCAACAAGAAGAGCAGCATCCTGAGCCACTTCCGGCATAGAAGTTACATTACTCGTAATAACAGGTGTATCACAGTTCATGGCCTCCAAAATAGGAATGCCAAATCCTTCAAAATAAGGGACGTACGTCATGGCTAGTGCGGCACCCAATACTAATTTCAAATCATCTGAAGAGAGCCTTCCCGTAAAAATTACATCATCTTTAAATTGCATTTTGGTATGAGCCTCCTCGATTTCGGTTGTCCAATAGTATTTTTTTCCAACAATGACAAGCTTTACAGGAGAAGATTGTTTCATTTTAAAAGCATCAAAAGCTTTAAAAAGACGGGCTATATTTTTTCTTGGATGAAGGGATCCTACAAATAAAAAGTAATCCTCACCATTCGAAAATTTCTTTTTGGTTTCTGCTTTTAATAGGTCATTGATAGGTGTATACAGTATATTACAGCCATTGTAAACAACATCTATTTTTTTAGGATCAATTTTGTATGTAGTAGCCATATCTTTTTTAGAATATTCTGAAACAGTAGCTATTCGGGTTGCTTTTTTTGCAAACTTCGGAAAAAAGTAGGTGAGGTACTTGTGTACAAGGAAAGACAGGTCTTTGGGGTAATGCTCAAAATTGATATCATGAATAACGGCCAGTTGTTTACAATTTACATTTAAAGAGATGTAACCGTCGGGAGATAAAAAAAGATCGGGTTTAAATTTTTTCAAAAAATTGCTCACTGAAAACTCAAACCAAATGTAAAAGAGGATGGGATGCCTTGCTGG
>DAORKB010000208.1:0-5925 GCA_035439365.1 Bacteroidia bacterium | reverse complement strand
AAAATTGAAATCCACCACAAAACTAAACTATTTTTCTTATCTGTGTATTTTTTTCCCACAAAAAACCAATACAATTTAATTAACGGTGTATTTTTTTATTAAACGGTAGGCCCGTTTATCGCTTATCAAAAAATAAAACTGGTTTTCTACTCAATTCCGGGAATTGCAGTTTATTAATTAACTCCGGGGATTCGAATTTTACTTGTGGCGCAACCCTCAGTTTTGCTCTGAAATGATCTTTGATATCTTTTTCGAAATGCTCCGTTACTGTTTCACAGCCCACACGGATCAATATATCATCCGTTCCTATTTCATTGGTATACACCTCAACGATGTAATTGCTTACACCATCAATATTATTTAAAATATCATACAGGGCCGGTGGATACAAGGTTGTGCCTTTGTATTTGATCATTTGTTTTCTTCGCCCCACAATGGGCCCCAAGCGTATTGTTGTTCTTCCACAACCACAAGGTGTCGTGTAATGATGACACAAATCCCCCGTCTTGAAACGTAACAAAGGCATCCCTTCTACCCCCAACGTGGTGATCGTTACTTCACCTGCTTCACCAGCTTTTACCGGTTGATTGTTTTCATCCAAGAACTCAACAATTACCAGTTCGGGATGATGGTGCCCACCATGTCCTTCACAGCACTCGGTAAACGCCGTACTCATTTCTGTTGATGCATAGGTTGAATACAGTTCTATATCCCATTTACTTTTAATTTTCTGTCCGAGTGTCGTTAATGAAAAGTCTTCATTACGCAGCGATTCTCCTATGCAAATCGCCTTTTTTAAACTGGTGTTTTTATAATCGATCCCGTTAGCTTCCGCATATTCAATCAATTTCAGTAAAAAAGAGGGTACTGTGACAAATGCAGTTGGATGAATGCGTTGTATGGTGTCCCATTGCAACTCCGGAATACCGGCTCCAACTCTTACTACTCCTGCGCCGAGCTTACGAATGCCAAGAAAGTAAGCCAACCCAGCCATGAAACGTCTGTCGAGTGTTGTCATCAATTGAAAAATATCGTCAGATGTGGCACCGGCACAAACAAAAGAAATGTATTCATTATACGCTAATCGCTCCAAATCCTTATCTGTAAGCGGGAAGGTAACCGGGTCACCTAGTGTTCCCGATGTGGTGATGTAATCAATGATTTTTACAGGTGGTACACAAATAAAATCATCGTTATTATGCTGAATGTCATCTTTTGTGGTGACAGGTAATTGCTGAAGATCCTCCAGTGTCTTTATCTTACTGATATCAATCTTATTCTTCTGAAAAGATGCGGCATAAAATCTTGAATTCTTTTGCAGGTATTCGAGCAAAACAGGTAACTGTTGTTCTTGATATTTTTTTTGTTCTTGAAGGGTTGTGGTTTCTATTTTAGGTAGCATAATGGTTATTATCTTTTTGGTTTACCCCTCCAAAATTACTGTTGCAATCGCCATTTCTTTTACATGAGATAAGGACACATGAATAGACTTTATTTCACGTTTTTGAACAATCGTTCGCGTTTCACCCAATAACTCAATACTGGGTTTACCCAATTCATCATTCACTACCTGTACTTCATTAAACGCCAGGCCTCCTCTCCAACCCGTACCAAGCGCTTTAAAAAAAGCCTCTTTCGCGGCAAAACGTGCAGCAAAACTTTCAACACTATTTGCCCTTTTCTCACAATACAAAATCTCGGTTTTAGAAAACACTTTTTCCTTAAACCCGCTACTCTCCATCCCCTTGGCGATACGTTCTGTTTGAATAATATCTGTTCCTATTCCAATAATCATGTGTTGTTTTTTTATTCTAATGTATGGCTTTTATTTCCTGTATATTTTTTTCTATTGCTTCTTTATCCTGAACAGTGGTTATCTCTTTTGTCAATGCTTTTGAAAAATAGCGCAATGCAATCTCTGTTTGATGCTGATCCTTGTAATACTGTCCAAGAACAACATAGGTCTCAAAATATTCCGGATTACAATTTATAAATTTTTTAATTACGTTATCATCCGCCAGAAATTTTACGTTGTGCACATGTGCATATTGAAATGCCTCTTTCATTTGTTTGTACGCGTTAAACTTTTTGTATTGCTGAGAAAACAAAAATGGATCAGCGGCAACAGTTAACTCCTTCTCATAAATTTCCTTTTTCTCTGCCAATCCAGGTGCTACTTTAAACACACGATTCAAATCATAGCAGACATAAGGCCCCAGTTGGAAAGGGTTTGTGGAAACCCATACTTGCAATTTGGCCGGTTTAAAAATAACCGAATGATGAGCAATTAATTGATTCAACGCTTTCTCATTTCCCATTCCAATGTTTTTCTTGTCTATTCCTTGTTGGTTTCTTAAAATGGACGCAGCGGTATTGATATCCATTACCGGATGCTCCTGAATTAATTGATCCAAATGCCTGCGGCGATAATCTGATGAGCTCTTTTCTATATTTTCCCGATTGATGGCATCGTTAAAAAATGCGTTGCCCTGGTAATGATTGGCACAAATGATATAGTCTGTTTTTTGCGGATCATACAACTCCGTTTTTGAAGGTGTTTTCTCTATTGTTGCTGTACGCCCATCCACCTGCGAACCAATTAAAATAGATTCTGAAACAAATGTTTTCCTTTTTTGAGCAATTGCAAATGCTTCTTCTATATTTTTTGCATACTGCAAAATTTCGCGTGCTACTATTGAAATGGGTGTTGCTGCACTGGTGGGTATTTCCGATTTGGATGCATTAATTGTAACTGTCAATCCCTTTTCATTCATTCCTGAAACTGTACCAATCATACCTGCCCAGGAAATCATCATTAACTTATACCCCTCTGAAGGGTTAACAAAATTAATGAGTTTATCTTCGGCAAATTCATCTCCGACATAAAAATCAAAATTACGTCCTATTAACAAAGAAGTATCACTCGATCTGTTTCCCCATACACCAAAGGCGGTGCATCCTACTGTCATATTTTTGTCCTGAAGTGCGTGCCCAATATCATGTGCGGCATGATAATTCAGCATACGATAATATTTGGGAGCAATAAAGTCAAACTGATCCGAAGCGTATAACGACTCTCCATAAATTTCTAATTTATACTCTTCCGGAATATAGTGATCAAGGTTACGATTGAAAAAGGAGATAAAAAATTTGAGATAATGCAGCATTCCCTGAGAAGGAATCATTTTTTTGATTTGATTGACAAATGCTATTTCCTGCTTCTCTGCCAGCTCTTTGTTTAGTTTACCTTCAATTACACCACGTTCAAAACCATTCCCTTCCACATAAATTTCCCACAAACCGGTTTCACTTTTTTTGATCCAGCTTTGCTGAAGTGTGTAAAAATCGGGAGCAATTTTTTTTCGTTGAAGATCAACAATAGCTGTTTGTTCAGTATGTGGAGGATGAATCGTAATGGTACAGATAAACCATATAAATAAAATAACTACGATATCAATTGTAATCAGGAGGAAGTAAAATAGTTTACGAAAGAGTTTGGAGAAAAGTATCATTCATTAACAATAGCAAGGTAAAGATAACAAATACTATTGTCATGGAAGCAGGTATTTGAAAGGAATAATTTTAGATTGTATAAATTTCACTAAAAAAAAGTATTTTTGAGGCCACTATCGGCTAAAGGATAATATGATAAGCTCTTTTGATAATTTTGATGATATACGCCCCTGCTATGATTCCGAAGCATATGGAACATTGCAAAAAATCATACAAGACCCACTTTTTATGCGACTTGTAAATCATCTCTGGCCGGAAATGACCTTGGAGCAAGTAGCTAAAAAAGCCGCACAAGTAACAACTGCCATGAGTTTTCAAAAAGAGTTTATGCATCCTGCAATTCGTAAGATTGTGGAACGCTCTTCCGACGGTTTAACCTTTGAAGGATTTGAAAACCTTGATCCTCAAAAACCCTATTTATTCATAGCCAATCATCGTGATATTCTGCTGGACTCAGCAATTCTTCAGATTTTATTGGTTGAGAATGGGCACAACACCTCCGAAATTACGTTTGGAGACAACCTGATGGAAAAAGGATTTATTACTGATTTTGGCCGGCTTAACCGCATGTTTACTGTTCAAAGAGAAGGTACCGGTCGGGAACTATATGATATTTCAAAAAGATTATCCGCTTATATCAGACATACCATCACCGAAAAAAAAGTTTCGGTTTGGATCGCACAACGTAACGGACGAACGAAAGATGGTATTGATCAAACACAAACCGGCTTATTAAAAATGCTTAATATCAGTGGGAAAGAAAGTTTCTCCAAAAATTTTGCAGCATTAAATATTGTTCCGGTTAGCATTTCTTATGAATATGAGCCCTGTGATTTTTTAAAGGTACAGGAGGCTTATCTTTCTTCCTTGCATACCAAATATGTAAAAGCTCCCGGTGAGGATCTGAATAGTATCATTACGGGTGCGACATTTCCTAAGGGCCGCATTCATTTAGCCATGGGCACACCAATAACAAGTGACGTACTGCAGTTATTTGAGTCCATTCCAAATGAAAATGATAAGATCAAACAACTGACTGCGCTGATTGATCAACAAATTTATCAGCACTATAAATTATGGCCGGTTAACTATATTGCATGTGATGTATTGGAGCAATCTCAAACCTATGCTGGTTTTTATACGACTCAGGAAAAAGAAGCATTCCTCCAACATGTGCATTCCAAAATTTCCAAGCTACAAGGAGATACGGAAACACTGCTAAGTTTATTTTTAAAAATTTATGCGAATCCAGTAAAAAGTAAGGTTTTACAAACAGCGTAAGCAGTAGGAAAATATATTACTTCAATGTTTAATCCTCACGATTCGTTTACTGGTTGAAGTTCCATCATTATTGTGCAATACAACAAAATAAACTCCTTCAGGTTGGTTACTTAAATCCAATTCAACCGCATTATTTTGTATCGGTGCCAGAACTATTTGCTTGCCAAGGATTGTTATTACTTCTGCCGCATACGCGTTTCCGGATTCATCAATTAACTGAAATTTACCGGTTGTAGGGTTGGGATATAAGGCTATATCATTCTTCTTTTCATTCGTAGAAATATTTGAAATAATTCCACCACAATACTCTCCACTCGGCGGAACACCATTCTTTGCTACCAGAATTTTTTTGTTTGCAGAAGCACATATTATCGAATATTGCGTACTACCCTCAGAAAACTTGTCTTCGCTAAATTTATTTCCATGTTCATATCCTAAACCTTCAATCAATGGACTAAGTGTCGGTGGTGGTGTCATTCCGTTCTGTTTAGGTATACTAAATATTATTCTATTGTGATAAATTTTATCCAATAGCAAAACACTATCAATTTTCTCCACCCAATATTTATAATCGTGAGTAATTAAAACGGTATCTCCCAGTTTTAAGTTGAAGTCGTATAACAATATTTCTGTTTTGGAATTAAAATCATAACTATAAACCTTTTTATTTGGAATATCATTCCGTATCCCACTTTTCAACGTAGGCTCATAGCATTTTATATACTTTATTCCGTTTACAACGGTATCACCTTTTAGTTCACGAGTGAAATAAGTATGTTTAACACCTCCATATATAGCGGTTTCAATCCTTTGCGAAAAAGCCAGATCAGGAAATGGAATATAACTGTTGGTTTGTGCATTCATCAATAAAACACTGAATATGGCACTTATGGAAAGGGTAATTTTTCTTTTCATGATCCGTCTTTAAATAGTATAACTTGATATTGAGTAAATATAATTCCTAAACAATAGAAATGCTTTGAAAACTGCCGAATAGTTAGTAAAATTTAACCAGAAGCATAGCTAATTCAATAAACGGTCATCTCTGTTTCACAAAACAAACGAGTCAGCATATGCAAATAATCATCCCGACTACACTAACACGAATGAAGAGGATTAATCGTTGGGTCA